>NZ_JBEXPJ010000113.1:0-28630 GCF_040611995.1 Lentzea sp. NPDC006480 | reverse complement strand
CTCTTTCGGTGTTTTGTGTTTTTTTTTTTTTTTTTGTTTTTTTTTGTTTTTTTTTTTTTTTTTTTGGGGGGGGGGGGGGCGGGGGCCCCCCCCCCCGCTCGCCGGGTTTGGGGCGCGCGCCCCGCCCAGTAGCCGGACGCGAGCCGAGGCAGGAGGCTCAGCGCCCGGTGGCTCGAAAGCTGCACCGAGGTGTGTGCGGGTCAGGGGTGGCGCCAGGTCGGGTCAGGCCCCAGTCACGGGTGTGGACGCCAGGTCGAAGGACTAGCTGCCGGATGCAGGTGGCCGCACGATCAGAGGTGATCTCCTGGTCAGTTGTAGATGCCTGATCAAGGCGCGGCGCCGGATCGGGTGGATGCGTGGTCGGGGCGGGTGGATGCCTCATCAGAGGGCGGGGAGTCAGGTCGGGTGGCGGGTCAGGCGTGGGCGTGGATCAGGGCGGATGCCAGGTCAGGGGGTGAGTGGCCTGGCCAGGGCATGGGTGGCCTGGCCAGGGCATGGGTGGCCTGGCCAGGGCATGGGTGGCCTGGCCAGGGCATGGGTGGCCTGGCCAGGGCGTGGGTGGCCTCGTCAGACGGCGGGCGGTCTAGCCAGAGAGCGGGCGGTCTAGCCAGAGAGCGGGTCGCCTGGCCAGAGAGCGGGTCGCCTCGTCAGAGGGTGGGCGGTCTAGCCAGAGGGTGGGCGGTCTAGCCAGAGAGCGGGTCGCCTGGTCAGAGGGCAGGTGGCCTGGCCAGAGGGCAGGTGGCCTGGCCAGAGGGCAGGTGCCGGGCGCGGAGTGGGAGTGGGACTCCGCGCCCGGCGGCATTGGGGGGTGGTGGTGCGGGTCTCGGGGCGACGCCAGGTACGCGTCATGCGAGTGGGCGGGCAGGTGGCGGGCGACGGCGGGTGCGCGTGCTGTGGTGGGAATGGGTGGGTGAGCGGGACTCCCGCTGGGGGTGGGCGGGCGGCCCGCTCTACCGGGGCCGGGCGCGGAGCAGGGGCTCGATTGCTCCGCGACCGGCTGTCTGGGGGCAGTGGGTTGGTGCCTGTGGTCGTCCGGGCAGCACCGCGGCGGATGGGGCGTGGTGTCGTGTTGGCGGACCAGGGCTGAGAACGGGCTCGGGGTCGCGGGGTAGGTGGGTGGCGCTGTGGTGGTCGGGGCGGCGAACTTTGGGTGAGGCGGCGGCGTTCAGACGCCGGGGGACGGGTTGAGCGCGCGGTGGCTGGACCGGCGGGGTCAGGTTTGGCGGCGTTCTCGGAACTGGAGGGCGGCGGCCACGTGGTCGGCTGTGGGGCGGTCGGACTCGGCCAGGTCGGCGAGGGTCCAAGCGACTCGGAGGCAGCGGTCGGCGCCTCGGCCGGTCAGGGCGCCGGTGGCCAGGGCGCGGTCCAGGAGGGTCGTGGATTGGCGTGGGAGGGCGAACTCGCGGCGCAGGGCCGGGCCGGGGACCTGGGCGTTGGTGGGCCAGGTGTGGCCGTGGGCGGACCAGCGGGTGGCGGCTCGGGAGCGGGCTTTGAGGACCCGTTCGCGGACGATGGCGGTGGGTTCGGGTGGGCGGGCGTCGGCGTTGGTCATGGCGGTGGTGGCGCGCATTCGGACTCGGAGGTCCACGCGGTCCAGCAGAGGGCCGGAGAGGCGGGCCTGGTAGCGGCGGCGGACTGTGGCGGTGCAGGTGCAGTCGACTTCCTTGGGCGGCGCGCACGGGCACGGGTTGGTGGCGAGGATGAGTTGGAAGCGGGCCGGGTAGCGGGCTATGCCGTCGCGGCGCGGGATGCGGACCTCGCCGGACTCCAGGGCCGTGCGGAGGGTGTCGATCGTCTTCTGGCCGAACTCGCACGCCTCGTCGAGGAAGAGGACGCCCTTGTGGGCTCGGGAGGCGGCGCCCGGTTTGGCCATGCCGCTGCCGCCGCCGATCAGGGCCGCGATGGACGTGGTGTGGTGGACGTCGACGAACGGTGGGACGGCCACCAGCGGGCAGTCGGACGAGAGCGTGCCCGCCACCGAATGGACCGCGGTGACCGCCAGGGCGTCTTCTCGCGTCAGGGGTGGGAGCAGGCCCGGCAGGCGTTCGGCCAGCATCGTCTTGCCGGTGCCGGGAGGGCCGGTCAGCAGGAGGTGGTGGGCACCCGCGGCCGCGACTTCCAGAGCCCAGCGGGCTTCCGGCTGGCCCACCACGTCGGCCAGGTCCGGGACGTCCGGCGCCGGGGACGACGCGGCTTCCGGGGGCGGCTGGAGATCTGCGCTCTCGGCGCGGAGCCAGGCCAGGACTTCGGAAAGCGTCAGCGCGCCCAGCACCGTCATGCCGTCCACCAGGCCCGCCTCGGGCAGGGCGTCCACCGGGACGATCGCGCTGCGCAGGCCGGCCCGGCGAGCGGCCAGCAGCGCGGGCAGGACGCCGCGAACCGGGCGCACTCGGCCGTCCAGGGCCAGTTCGCCCAGCAGGACCGTGGTGGCGAGGCGGTCGGGCGGCACGGAACCTGCCGCGGCCAGAGTGGCGCAGGCTATGGCCAGGTCGTAGCTCGAACCGCCCTTGGGGAGGTTGGCCGGCGAGAGGCCGAGCACGATGCGCTGCTTCGGCCACTCCTCCTCGCTGTTGCGGACGGCGGCTTTGACGCGCTCCTTCGACTCGTGCAAGGACGCGTCGGGCAGGCCGAGGAGGTGGGTGCGGGGCTGGCCCACCCCCACGTCGGCCTCGATCTCGACCGCAAGGCCGTCCACGCCGTAGAGGGCGACCGACCACGCCTGTGCGAGGCCCACGTCAGGCCCCCCGCAGATGTTGCAGGTGCGGGGAGCCACCTGGCGGCCAGGTGACCGAGATCAGGTCGACGCGGACCGGGCACCAGCCCACACCGTGCTTGGCGAGCCAGCGCAGGGCCGTTCGCCGCAGGCGGGAGAGCTTGCGCTGGTCGACGGCCTCGTCCGGGCGGCCCCACACCGGGCCGGACCGGGTCTTGACCTCGCAGACGACCAGGCGGTCGCCCTCAACGGCCACGACGTCGAGCTCGCCGTCACGGCACGTCCAGTTGCGGGACAGGACGACGAGGCCCTGCCCCTCCAGGTACGCGCACGCCAGGTCCTCGCCCTGCCTGCCCAGCTCCTGCTGCCTGGTTTCGACCAGTGCCTGTGCCACCACTGTCCTCGCCTCCCTGCGGGTCGTTGGGTACGACCTTGCAGGGTGGGGCGGGGTGGGTGGCCGGGCTGAGGGGAATCTGTGGACAACTCAGCGGCTGTGGACAACTCGGCCGTTGTCGATGTTGGAACGGCCGAATTGTCGGTGGGGTGTGCTAGTGGCCCCCAACGCCACCGGCACCCCGGAAACCACTACGTCGGGAACGGCCCGCTTTCCGGCAGGCGCAGGTCCGGCTTGTCCAGCTCCTCCACGTTCACGTCCTTGAACGTGATGACACGAACGTTCTTGACGAACCGGGCGGGGCGGTACATGTCCCACACCCACGCGTCCGACATGCGCACCTCGAAGTACACCTCGCCGTCGGCGTTGCGCACCTGCACGTCCACCGAGTTGGCCAGGTAGAAACGCCGTTCGGTCTCCACGACGAACGAGAACTGGCTGACGATGTCGCGGTACTCCTTGTACAGCGACAGCTCCATCTCGGTCTCGTACTTCTCGAGATCCTCTGCACTCATTACGCCTCCGCGCGGGTCATCTGCTCCGCGCCCTCACTCGTCGCGAGCTCCCCGGCGTCAGCCGGGGTTGCATCATTCTGGACCACGGCGGTCGCGGTCGTACCGCGCGCCACCCTGTGCGGCGCGGCGAGACCGTGCTTCGACGCCGCCGCTGCCACATTTACATACGACCAGCGATGCTCCGCACACGGGCCGTGTTCCATCAACGCCGCCGTGTGGTCCGGCGTGCAGTAGCCCTTGTGCTCGTTGAAGCCGTACTGCGGATAACGCTGGTGCAGATCGGCCATGATCCGGTCCCGCGTGACCTTGGCCAGCACGGATGCCGCCGCCACGCACGCCGCCGCCTGGTCGCCCTTGATCACCGCGACGCTCGGCGCGGGCATCCCCGGCACCTTGAAACCGTCCGTCAGCACGTACCCAGGATGCGTCGCCATCCGCGCAACAGCGCGCCGCATGCCCTCGAGGTTCATCACGTGGATGCCCAGCCAGTCGATCTCGGCGGGCGACACGACGACCACGGAGTGATCCACGGCACGCTTCAGCACCAGGTCGTACATCCGGTCGCGGGCAGAAGCCGTCATCAGCTTCGAGTCGTTCAGGCCTTCGAACCGCGCAGCATCACCCGGTCGAAGGACACACGCCGCGATCACCAACGGCCCGGCGCACGGCCCGCGGCCCGCCTCGTCCACGCCGGCGACCGGGCCCAGCCCACGCCGCTCCAGCGTGCCCTGCAACGCCCAGTTCCCCGACGAGCCCCGCACGACCGCGCGGGGCGGCAACAGCATCGTCATCGGCGGAATCGGTCTCGCACTCGACGTCCCAGCAGCAGAAGCGGCCACGCAGCGACGATACCCACGCCCAGGAGGACGTTCTCCTGCCAGCCCGGCGCACCCATCGAAACGGCCTGCGGGTTGTGGTCCGTCACCCCGCCCCACCTCGACGGAGGCAGCACGATCACGCGCGCCTTGCCGATCACGTCGTCGACCGGCACGAGCCCGTTCAGGCCGCCCTGACCCTGGCACCGCGAGTCGCACGAGTGGTTGCGGTTGTCGCCGAGCACGAACAGCATCCCGTCCGGGATCTTGAGCTCCTCGAACGACTCCTGCACGGCCTCGGAACCCTCGTCGTAGTGCTTGTACGGCTCGTCGAGAGGCTTGCCGTCCACCGTCACGCGGTTCTGCTCGTCGCAGCACTTCACGGTCTGCCCGCCGACGGCGATCACGCGCTTGACGAAGTCCTCCTCGTTCGCCGAGGGCAGACCGATCAGCGACCCGAGCCACGACAACCCCTGCGAGATCGGGTTGCCCGGCTCGTCGGTGATGAAGTCGTTCTGCCACGACGGCGGCCCGCGGAACACGATCACGTCGCCCGGCGACGGCTCGGTGAAGCGGTAGGTGACCTTGTCCACCAGCACCCGGTCGCCGTAGCACTCGGTGCACCCGTGCAGCGTCGCTTCCATCGACTCCGACGGGATCATGTAGACACGGCCGAGGAAGATCTGGATGCCGATCGCGAGGCCGAACGCGACCAGGATGAGGACCGGCAGTTCCTTCCAGAAGTTGCCCTTTTTCTTCTTCTTCTTCGAAGGTCCATCCGAAGCGTCCGAAGTCGGCTCGTCGCTGGACGGGGTGTGCTCTGGATCGACGTCAACCACGAGATCAGCCTAGGGGCTGCGGGTTGTGATCCGACACAACACTCCACCGATCTTTCGGGAAAACGATGTAGCGCGCCTTCCCGATGACGTTTTCGATCGGGATCGTGCCCGCTACGCCCCCGCCGCCCTGTTTGCGCGAGTCCGTCGAGTTCATCCGGTTGTCCCCCATCACGAACAACCGCCCTGCCGGCACGAGCACGGGTGCGAACGGCTCGTGGTCCGCGGGCGAGGTTCCCGGCTGCCAGTGGATGTACGGCTCGTCGAGCGGTTTGCCGTCCACGACGACACGGTGTTGCTCATCGCAGCACATCACCGTCTGGCCCGGCAGCGCGATCACGCGCTTCACGAAGTCGCGCTCGTTCGCCGGCGAGATGCCCAGCAACGAGCCGACGTTCTGCACAACGCGCGCAACGGGATTCGTGGACGGAGTGGCGCGGAAGTCGTGCGCGGTCCACGCCTCGGGGCCGCGGAACACGACCACCTCACCCGGTTCGACGTCACCGAACCGATAGGCGAGCTTGTCGACCAGCACGCGGTCGTTCTCGCAGCCGGTGCAACCGTGCAGGGTGTTTTCCATCGACGCCGAGGGGATCACGTAGACCCGCGCCACGAACGCCTGGATCAGCGCCGTCAGCACGACGGCCGTCACGACGACGTAGAGAACTTCTCTGCGAACAGGAGTACGCCCCCGCTCCGGTTCGTCCGGTGCGGAGGCGTCTTCCGAGTCTTCTGGGCTCGAAGCCACCGATCAGGAGACCGGCTTGGCCTCGCGCTTCTCCTTGATCTTCGCAGCCTTGCCGCGCAGGTCGCGCAGGTAGTACAGCTTGGCGCGACGCACGTCACCGCGGATGGCGACCTCGATCTCGGCGATGTTCGGGGAGTGCACCGGGAAGGTGCGCTCGACGCCGACACCGAACGAGACCTTGCGGACGGTGAAGGTCTCACGGATGCCGCCACCCTGGCGACGGATCACGACGCCCTGGAACACCTGGACGCGCTCGCGCGAGCCCTCGATGACGCGGACGTGAACCTTCAGCGTGTCACCCGCGCGGAAGCTCGGGATGTCAGTGCGCAACGACTGGGCGTCGAGTGCGTCCAGGATGTTCATCGGTGGTTCCTCACGTGTCTTGAACTTCCCAGAGCATGTTCCATGACCGTGCACGACATGATGGGGGTTCGGCTTGGTGCGCACGCCGATATGACACCGGGTGCGGCAACTGGTCCAGTGTGCCAGACCAGGCACTCCGGAATGAAATCGGGCTACTCCCCGGCCTCGCGCAGGCGCGCGAGCAGTGCCCGGTCGTGCTTGTCGAACGCTTCCGACGGCAACGCTTCCAGCAGGTCAGGACGCCTTTCAAAGGTCCTGACGAGCGATTGGTCACGCCGCCAGCGGTTGATCAGCTTGTGGTTTCCCGAGCGCAGCACGTCCGGCACGGCGAGTTCCCGCCACACCTCCGGCCGCGTGTAGCTCGGGCCTTCGAGCAGCCCGTCCTGGAACGAGTCCTCGGCGTGCGACTTCGGGTTGCCGAGCACGCCGGGCAGCAGTCGCGCGACCGCCTCCACGATGGCGAGCACGGCCACTTCGCCGCCCACCAGCACGTAATCGCCGATCGACACCTCGTCGACGCGCACGCGCCGTGCGGCGTCATCGACAACACGCTGGTCGATGCCCTCGTAGCGACCGCACGCGAACACGAGATGCGATTCGGACGCGTACTCGTGCGCGAGCGCCTGCGTGAACGGGCGTCCGGCCGGCGTCGGCACGATGAGGCGCGTCGCGTCCGTGCACACGTCGTCGAGCGCGTGGCCCCAGATGTCCGGCTTCATGACCATGCCGGGACCGCCGCCGTACGGGCTGTCGTCGACGGCCTTGTGCACGTCCTGCGTCCAGTCGCGCAGATCGTGGACACCGACGCTGATCAGGCCCTTGTCGATCGCCTTCCCGAGCAACGCGGCGCGCAGCGGCGCCAGGTACTCCGGGAAGATCGTGACGACGTCAATCTGCATCGAGCAGGCCCTCTGGCGGGGTCACGACGACGCGGCCGCCGCGAACGTCCACAGTGGGCACGATCTCGCGCACGAACGGGATCAGCGCCTCCCCGCGATCACGGATGATCACGAGCAGCTCGCCACCGGGGCCGTGCAGGATCTCCTTGACCGTGCCGATCTTCGTGCCGTCGGCGAGTTCGGCCGTGAGCCCTTCGAGCTCGTGGTCGTAGAACTCGTCCGGGTCGTCGGTCGGCGGCAGGTCGTCGGTGCTGCCCAGCAACAACGTGCCGCGCAACGACTCCGCGACGTCGCGGGTGACGACTTCGGCGAAACGCACGAGCAGCCGCCCGGCATGAGGCCGGGCGGCTGACACGGTGAGGCTTCGGGACGTGCCGTCACGCAGCTTGGCCTGGAGCGTTGCCCCAAGCGCGAACCGCATTTCGGGTGAATCAGTGCGCACGTCAACGGCGAGTTCGCCGGTGATCCCGTGCGCCTTGGCCACACGGCCGACAACGACGTCCATTTGCCCTTGAACTTCGCTCAGCGGTCGGTGTCGACGACGTCGACCCGCACACCACGACCGCCGATACCGGCCATCACGGTGCGCAGAGCCGTCGCGGTGCGACCGCCACGACCGATCACCTTGCCGAGGTCGTCCGGGTGGACGTGGACCTCGAGGGTGCGGCCGCGGCGGGTCGTCACGAGGTTCACCCGGACGTCGTCCGGGTGGTCGACGATGCCGCGAACGAGGTGTTCGAGGGCGTCAGCCAACAAACTCACGCCTCGTCCTTGGTCGCCTCGGCGTCAGCCTTCGGAGCGTCGTCGGCCTTGCGGGCCTTCTTCGCCTTCGGCGTGGTGGCCTCGGTCATCGGCTCCTCGTTCGCGGCGGCCAGAGCGGCGGCGAACAGGTCGGCCTTGGAGGTCTTCGGCTCCTTGACGCGGAGGGTGCCCTCGGCGCCCGGCAGGCCCTTGAACTTCTGCCAGTCACCGGTGATCTCGAGGAGACGCTGCACCGACTCGGTCGGCTGCGCGCCGACACCCAGCCAGTACTGCGCGCGCTCGGAGTCGACCGCGATGAACGACGGCTCTTCCTTGGGGTGGTACTTGCCGATCGTCTCGATCGCCTTGCCGTCGCGACGGGTGCGCGCGTCGGCGACCACGATGCGGTAGTACGGCTGACGGATCTTGCCGAGACGCTGAAGCTTGATCTTGACGGCCACGGGCCTGGTACTCCTTGAACTCTGTGTTGGTGGTTCGCACAGCCGCGGCTCGGGCAGAGGGGCCGACCACGGCGGAACAACCAGCGATTGTGCCAGATGGGGGCCGGTGGATCCGAATCGGGGCTCTACACGAACGCCGTGACGGTCCCGAGCGCGTCCTTGACGGCCCGTGCGTGCTCGACCGCGCCCGGTGTGTCGCCGTGCACGCACAGCGACTCGGCGCTGGTCTTGATGATCGTGCCGTCGACCGCGACGATCTCGCCGTCCTGCAGTCTCTGAGCGCGCTCGATGATCTGCGCGGTGTTCGTGAGCAGGGCGTTCGGCTCGCTGCGCGGGACCAGCGTGCCGTGCGGGGTGTAGCCGCGGTCGGCGAACGCTTCCTGGACCGGCCGCAGCCCGGCTTGGTTCGCCTTCTTGAGCAGCTCGGAGCCCGGCAGGCCGAGGATGGGCAGGTCCTTGAAGGCTTTGACACCGTTGACCACGGCTTCCGCCTGCTTCTCGTGATGCACCGTGGCGTTGTAGAGCGCGCCGTGCGGCTTCACGTAGACGACCTCGGTGCCTGCTGCTCGTGCGCACGCGTCGAGCGCGCCGATTTGGTACAGGACCTCGTCGGCGAGCTCCGTCGGATCGGCGTCGATGAACCTGCGGCCGAACCCGGCCAGGTCGCGGTAGGAGACCTGGGCGCCGATCCTGACGCCGTTCTTCGCGGCTTCCTCGCACACCTTGCGCATGGTCGACGGGTCGCCCGCGTGGAAGCCGCACGCGACGTTCGCGCTGGTGATGATGCCCAGCAGCGCTGCGTCGTCGCCGAGCTTCCAGATGCCGAAGCCCTCGCCGAGGTCGCTGTTCAGGTCCATCACATGACCCCGGCGGACATGAGGAGGAGGGTGAGGCCGGGCAGGAAGTTGTTCATCACGTGCACCACGATGCTCGCCCCGAGCCGGCGGGTGATCAGGCGGGCGATGCCGATGGGGATGGCGATCACGAGCAGCAGCCAAGTGCGGTGGGGTTCGAGGTGGCTGACCGCGAAGATCACCGTGGTGAGCACGAACGCGGCCCACCTGCTCCAGCCCTGGCGTTCGACGGCGCCCCAGAGCAGGCCGCGGAAGATGATCTCCTCGCAGATCGGCCCGATGAAGCTCATGTAGAGGAACATCGTGATGGCGGCCGACAGCGGCAGGTTGGCGTCGCTGAACAGCTCGCCGACCGCACTCGTGGCGTTCGCCTCGCCGACGACGCTCGCCCAGAGCTTGGCCGCGAGCAGGGTGAGGACGAGACCGCCGAGGCCGATCTTGAGCCCGGTGGTGACGTCCTCCTTGGTCATGCTCAGGCGCAGGTCCACGACCGGGCCGTTGCCGCGGACGTAGGTGATGACGATGGCGAGACCGGCCGCGAGGATGATCGGCACGAGCGACCCGATCAGCACGAGCGAGGTCGAGTTCTCGAGGTCCGCGCCGAGGGTTTTTCCGACGGCCGTGATGAACACGGCGCTCAGGATGAAGACGGCCTCCACCAGGATGAAGGCGCCGAACCCCCAGCGCTGGCCGACGCGGGCCGGCTCCGGGTTGCGGCTGATGTCGCGCACGCTCTCGATGAAGCCCCGGTTCGGCTTCGGGGACTCCGGCTCACTCACGCTCTGCAATCTAGTCACGCCGCGGCTACCTGCGGATGGACAGCTGGCAGTGGCACCCTCATGGTCAGCTCACCTCGCGATCGACGGCTTCTGAAGCACCGATGCACTGTCGGTGCCTCGCGATACGCTTGGAGTGGGGACCGCGATCCCCTTGGGGGACGTTGTTGCCCCCGAATCCGAGGCTACTGTGCGGCACCGACGGAAACCGGGCCAAGCATCTGGCCAAAAGATGGTCAGATCGGGTCCCCGCCGGGTGTCCTTCTCCTGGTGAACGGATCGGCAGTCAGAGCCTGCGACTAAACCTCGGCGGCGGGCCGATGTTGACGTAGGTGGCGTGCGGTGGGCGGCTGCTGCGAGGGCGGGAGCGCGGACGTAGGGACGGCACGGCGCGCGGGCGGACAGCGCGCGCACGGTGACTGCACGGGCGCACACGACCAGCCGGAACCTGCAGCAGCACGGTGGTGCAGGTGGCGACGGGAGCTGCTGTCCGCCAGCGGACCAGAAGCGACGATACGAGCGCGCGGATGGGATGCGCGCGCGTAGTGACGCCACGGTCGTACGCGACCAGGCGGGTTCCTCAGCGGCGCAGCGCGGTCGCCTGCTCCATGTGCGAGAGCTTCGCGGGGTTGCGCACCGCGTACAGGCCGCTGATCAGCCCGTTGTCGATGCGGAGAGCGATCACGGTGTCGAGCTCGCCGTCGAACCTGACGATCAACGCCGGGTGACCGTTGGCGCTGGCCGGTTCCATCGTCCAGCCGGAGACCTTGAGCATGCCGCCCAGGATCATGCGGGCGACCTTGTCCGAGCCGAGCACCGGGTTCGGGACCGCCTGCTTCACGCCGCCGCCGTCGCCCAGGAACACGACGTCCGGGGCGAGCAGGTCGAGGAGTCCCTGCAGGTCACCGGATTCGACCGCGCGCTGGAACGCGGAAAGGGCCTCGCGGGTGGCGGAAGCGGAGACACGGGCGCGCGGCCGGCGGGAGGCCACGTGGGAGCGGGCCCGGTGGGCGATCTGGCGAACGGCTGCCGGGTTCTTGTCCACGGCAAGCGCGATCTCGTCGTAGTCCAGGTCGAAGACCTCGCGCAGGACGAAGATCGCCCGTTCGGTCGGCGTCAGGGTTTCCAGCACGAGCATCATCGCCATCGAGACGCTGTCGGCCAGTTCGACGTCCTCGGCGACGTCCGGGGTGGTCAGCAGCGGTTCGGGGAGCCACGAACCGACGTAGGACTCCTTGCGGCGGCTCAACGTCCGCAACCTCGACAACGCCTGGCGCGTGACGATGCGGACCAGGTAGGCGCGGTGGTTCTCGACGACGCTCTGGTCGACGCCGGACCACTTGAGCCACGTCTCCTGCAGCACGTCCTCGGCGTCGGCTGCGGAGCCGAGCATCTCGTAGGCGATCGTGAAGAGCAGGTTGCGGTGGCTGACGAACGTGTCGGTGGCGGCGTCCATGGACACAAGACACCACCCGAACGAGGTTTGTGACAGTGGCATGGGTCACAGTCACAAAGCTCGGGGCACCGGCATCTCGTGGTCGTTCAAGCAAAAACCACGAGGGAGCACATCATGGAACCCCGCCTCGACCTCTTCAGCACCGAGACCGGCACCAAGATCGGGAAGCGGTTCGCCGGCCTGGGCATGGCGCTGCAGCAGTCGCCGCTGCCGAAGACCACGGCCGAGCTGGTCAGCCTGCGCGCCAGCCAGCTCAACGGCTGCGGCTTCTGCCTCGACATGCACGTCAAGGAGGCCATCGCGGCAGGTGAGGATCCGCTTCGGCTGCACCTGGTGGCCGGGTGGCGCGAGACCACGGTGTTCACCGAGGCCGAGCAGGCCGCGCTGGCGTTCGCCGAGGAAGGCACCGAGAACGTGAGCGTCAGCGACGACACCTGGGCGAACCTGCGCAAGCACTACGACGACGAGCAGACCGCCGCGCTGGTGTGCCTGATCGGGCTCATCAACGCGGCCAACCGGATGGCCGTGATCACGCACCAGAAGGGCGGTTCGTACCAGGCCGGAGCCATGGCGAACTTCGAGGGCTAGTGGATCCGGCCCCTGAGCATGATCATGCGCGGCGACCGCAGGACGTCGAGGTCGAGACGCGGATCCTCGTCGTAGACCACGATGTCCGCGGCCGCGCCTTCGGTCAGCGACGGGAAACCGAGCCACGAGCGGGCGTTCCACGACGCGGCGCCGATGGCGTCGGTCGTGCTCATGCCCACCCGGTGCAGCGCGGCGATCTCGTCGACGATGCGGCCGTGCTGGATGCCGCCGCCCGCGTCGGTGCCCGCGTAGACCGGCACGCCCGCCTCGATCGCCGACGACACGGTGGTCGACACGCGGGCGTGCAGGTCCCGCATGTGGTCGGCGTACGCGGGGTACTTGCTCGCCTTCTCCGCGATGCCGGGGAAAGTCTCGATGTTGATCAACGTCGGGACCAGCGCGGTGCCCCGCGAGGCCATCAGCGAGATCGTGTCGTCGGTCAGGCCGGTGCCGTGCTCGATGCAGTCGATGCCCGCGTTGATCAGGCCAGGCAGAGCGTCCTCGCCGAACACGTGGGCGGTCACGCGAGCACCGGCGGCGTGCGCGACCTTGATCGCGGACGCCAGCTCGTCGTCCGTCCACAGTGGAGCTAGATCTCCCACGCCGCGGTCGATCCAGTCACCGACCAGCTTCACCCAGCCGTCGCCGTGCGCGACCTGCTCGGCGACAGCCCCGGCCAGATCCGACTCGATCTCCACGCCGATGTACGGGATGTAGCGCTTCGGGCGGGCGATGTGCCGGCCCGATCGGATGATTCGCGGCAGGTCGAGGCGCTCCTGCAACGGCGTGGTGTCGATCGGCGAGCCGCAGTCGCGAATCAGCAACGTGCCCGCATCGCGGTCCGTGACGGCCTGCTCGACGGCCTCGGACAGCTCCACGCCACCCTTCGGACCCAGGCCGACGTGGCAGTGCGCGTCGACCAGGCCCGGCACGAGGAACCCGCCGTCGACCACGGTCTGCGCGCCCGGTACAGGCTTGGTGCGCACACGACCGTTGACGACCCACAGGTCTCGCGGCTCGCCGTCGGGAAGGACGACGCCGCGCAGGTGCATGGTCACTTCTTCTTGTCGTCGCCGTCGAACTTGAACTTCGACGGGTCGAAGCCGGGAGGAAGCTCGTTCATGCCGCCGCCGAGGCCCGGCAGGTTCGGCATCCCGCCGCCGGGGGGCATCCCGGGCAGGCCACCGGGCATGCCGCCGGGGAACATCCCGGGGAAGCCGCCCTTGATCTTGGGGGGCGTCGGGCCGCGTCCGCCCTTGCCCTTCTTCCCCTTCTTGCCCTTGCGGTTCTTGCTGCCGCCCCCACCGAAGCCCATCCGGCCGGCCATCGACGCCATCATCTTGCGGGCCTCGAAGAAGCGGGTGACCAGGTCGTTGACGTCGCTGACCTTGACGCCGGACCCGTTCGCGATGCGCAGCCGGCGGGAGCCGTTGATGATCTTGGGGTCGTCGCGCTCGGCCGGGGTCATGCCGCGGATGATCGCCTGGATGCGGTCGAGGTGCTTCTCGTCCAGCATGCCGAGCTGGTCCTTCATCTGACCGGCACCGGGCAGCATGCCGAGCAGGTTCGCGATCGGACCCATCTTGCGGATGGCGAGCATCTGCTCCAGGAAGTCCTCGAGCGTCAGCTGGCCGGTGTGCAGCTTCGCGGCGGCCTTCTCGGCCTGCTCCTGGTCGAAGTGCTGCTCGGCCTGCTCGATCAGCGTGAGGACGTCACCCATGCCGAGGATGCGCGAGGCCATCCGGTCCGGGTGGAAGACGTCGAAGTCCTCGAGCTTCTCGCCGTTGGACGCGAAGAGGATCGGCTGGCCGGTGACCTCGCGGACCGACAGCGCGGCACCACCGCGGGCGTCGCCGTCGAGCTTGGTCAGCACCACACCGGTGAAGCCGACACCCTCGGCGAACGCCGTGGCCGTGTTGACCGCGTCCTGACCGACCATCGCGTCGACCACGAACAGGACCTCGTCCGGGTTGACCGCGGCCCGGATGTCGATGGCCTGCTTCATCATCTCTTCGTCGACGCCCAGCCGGCCGGCCGTGTCGACGAGGACGATGTCGTGCTGCTTGGCCTTGGCTTCCTCGATGCCGCGGCGCGACACCGCGACCGGGTCACCGACGCCGTTGCCGGGCTCGGGAGCGAATACGGGCACACCCGCGCGCTCACCGACGACCTGGAGCTGCGTGACGGCGTTCGGGCGCTGCAGGTCGGCCGCGACGAGCAGCGGCGTGTGCCCCTGCCCCTTCAGCCACTTGGCGAGCTTGCCCGCGAGCGTCGTCTTACCGGCACCCTGCAGACCCGCCAGCATGATCACCGACGGCGGGTTCTTGGCGAGGTTCAGCCTGCGGGTCTCGCCGCCGAGGACGTTGACGAGCTCCTCGTTGACGATCTTCACGACCTGCTGCGCCGGGTTCAGCGCCTGGTGGACCTCGGAGCCCTTGGCCCGCTCCTTCACCTTGGCGATGAAGTTGCGCACAACGGGCAGCGCGACGTCGGCCTCGAGCAGGGCGACCCTGATCTCGCGCGCGGTCGCGTCGATGTCGGCGTCGCTGAGCCGGCCCTTGCCGCGAAGGCCCTGGAGAACCGTGGTCAGCCGGTCGGAAAGCGTGGAGAACACGTCGTCCAGACTAGCTAACCGCGCCTTCACCCGATCCCGTGGCTCGCAAGGGCCTCCAGGAGCACCGGCTCACGGCGTCCGACCGGAGCAGTCGCGATCTGCGCGAACCGCAACCCCGCCGCCACCGCCGCACCGTCCGACACCGGGTCGTCGCCGACGTACAAGCACTCGGACGGATCAACGTCGAGCCGCACGCAAGCCGCCTCGAACGCCCGGGCAGAAGGCTTCGACACCCCGATCTCGAACGACAACGCGAAGGCGTCCACGGACAGCGACTCGCGCGAGAACACCGACCTGATGTCCCACGAGATGTTGCTGAGCACCCCGACCTTCAACGGCCGCGCGACCGCCAAAGCCGAAGCAGCATCGGGGTACGGCAGCCAGAACGCCGGATCGTGCAGGCGCTGGAACAGGGCGTCCGGCATGGTGAGGCCGGCCAGCCGGAACAGGGTCCAGTAGGCCGACCGGTTGGCCAGCGGTGTCAGATCCCGCGCCTCCCAGACCGCGCGCTCGGAAGAGTTCATCCGGGCGATGTACGGGCCCGGCGCGCGCAGCACGGAGAGGTGCGGCGGCGAGAGCCAGCGCGAAGCCGGACGCCCGAACAGGGTGCCTGCGAAGTCGAAGAGGACAGCCTTGATCACGACACCATGATGCGCAGACCACCCGAGGTTCCCGCACGGGTGAGCAGCGTCACGCCGCTGAAGCCGAAGGGCACCCAGCCCGCCTCGAACTGGGCGCGCATCGACGTGCCCCGCCGGACGTGCCGCTCGAAGGCGTGCGTGCGGACGACGCGGCGGCGGGCGATCTGGCCGTCCAGGGCCTGGGCCGCCGAGGCGTCCAGCCACAGGAAGTGGCGGGAGCGCCCCGACAGCACGCCCGCCAGCACGAGCATGAAACGCGTGCCGGGACGGGTCGACGGCTCGTGCACCACCAGCAGTCCGGCGCAGAAGAGCGCTGACCAGAACACCCGCAGCCGGTGCGTGAGATGCACGAAGACGCGCCAGTACTTGTACGGCAGCGGCACGCGCGGTTCGAGCCACATGCGGACCTGGTCGGAGTCGAGCACGGTGACCGGTTCGTCCGCGTCGAGGCGGGTGAGCAGCGTCGTCTTGCCCGCGCCGGGGATACCGGCGAGGACGACGAGCGAGCGCGGCCGCACCCGGACAGCGGTGGTCTGCGTGTTCAACACGGCGGTCATGTCCTAGAAGACGTGTTGACCTTCGTTCTCGTTCAGTTTGGTCCGAATTCAGGGGAAATGCACAGGTTCAGCGCCACACGACTGCCCGCCAGGTGCCGTCGGCGAAACCTGCGATGCCGATGACCTGGCCGTTCTCCGCCAGGCCCGAGACGGCACTGCGGTTCGAACCCGCGAGCACCGGCAACGCCGTCTGCGCTCCGGCGGAGTTCCACGTCACAGCCCACGACCCCGCTGTGCCCGCGATCACACCAGCGTTGTTGATCTTGCTGGCCGCGGACGGAGCCGGAGCGAGCGGCTGGGCGGTGGTGAGCTCGGACGCCTCCCAGCGGACCGCCCGCGAACCCGAGACGCCGACTGCCCAGCCGTTGTCGGAGATGTCACGCGGACTGCTGCCCGCGCCCAGCGAGGAGCGGCGGCGGCCGAGCCACAGCACGCCTTCGCCTCCAGACGCGCCCACGGCGTCGGCGGCCTCGTTGTGGCCGGACAACGTCGCGCCGTGGTTGTCGTACACGTACAGACCGCCGGACCACCGCGCGGGCTGATCGCCCGAGTAGCCGATCACCGTGCCGGACTCCGTGAGGTAGCGGCCGGAACCCTCGCCGAGAACGGTGGCGACTCCGGCGCTGTCCCAGACGACCGCGTGGCCGACGCCGTTGATCACCGCGCTGCCGGTCACCGAGCCCGAGTCGTTGACGTCGTGGGCAACGCCGCTCTCCGCGCCCGGCGTGGTCAGCACCGTCAGCGAACCGCTGAAGTCCCACCGGGCCGGTTGGGCGCGACCAGCGGAGTCGACCGCGTAGCCGACGACGACACGCTGACTGTTGATCGCCGCGGCCCACGTGTCGGACCCGAGGTCGTTCAGCTTCCTGATCGGCGCGCCGGGATCCCAGCGAACCGCGTGCTGTGCGTTTCCGGCGTTCGTCGAAACCCCTGCGACGGCGCCACCTTCGTTGATGTCCTGCGCGGTGCTGCGCACGTCACCCGGCAACGTGCCGAGGTCCTCCACGCCCACCGCGGCATGCGCGACCGGCGCGGAGAAGGTGACGGCAGCGGCCACGACGCAGGCCAATGACAGTTTGTTCTTCACGATGCATACCCCCAGCTTCGCGAATCCCTTACCGCCACCCTGCCCGCGGCGCGCCGCCGATGTCCAGCAAGCTGTCTCGTTGTCAGCGCCAGAGAACCGCTTGCGGGAAGCCACCTTCGTGCACGATGCCCGCGGTCAGGCCGGAACGGTTGACCAGCGAGGCCGTCGCGGCGCCACCAGAGGTCTTCGCCAGCACGACCAGCCTGTCGCCGGCGGTCCAGCGCACCGGGAACCCGTGCGACTCACCGACCGCGAGACCGGCGTTGTTGATCGACAGCACCTTGCTGCCGCTGCCGTCCTCGGGATCGCGGGGAGCCTCGGGCAGCGACCGGATCGAACCGTCCGGGCGCCAGCCCCCCGGCAGCCAGCGGGGCTCCTTGGTCAGGCTGTCGCCCACGACCTGGCCGGAGTCGTTGACGTCGTACGCGTGAGCGCTTCCACCGGATCCCACGCCGAGAGCGTCCAGACCACCGGATGCGTTGCTGCGGAACGGGAACGTCTGCGTGGTGCGCGGGTCGTAGCCGGACCCGACGACCACACCGGACGCGTTGATCGCCGCGAGCTCGACGGTCCCGCCGAACGTGCCGAGGTCGGCGACGCGCCCCTGGGCGTCCCAGCGCACGACGTGGACGCTGTCGTCGGCGAAGGTCGCCACGCCCGCGACGACACCGCGGTCGTTCACCTTGACCGCGCTGGCGGTCCAGGCACCCGCGGGCGTGGGCAGCACGATCAGCTTGTTGGCGGCGGTCCACTTCACCGCCTTGCGTTCCTGACCGACGACCGCGTCGCCGACGATCACATCGGTTTCGTTGACGTCCCACGCACGGGTCGCGGTGACGCCCGGCGGCGTGGCCAGCACGGTGACCTCGGCACCGTTCCACCGGACCGCGGGCCAGTCGAACGTCGTCCGAGCAGCGGCACCTACGACCGTTCCCCTGTTGTTGATGTCGTACACCGTCGACTCACCGCCGCCGAGATCCGGCAGCTTGGTGATGCCGCCGTCCCGGTTCCACCTGACGGCGTGCCGGCTGTTCCCGGTCATCGACTCGCCGGCGACATCGCCGGCGTCGTTCATCGCGGACACCCTGCTGCCGAGGTCTCCTGGCAACCGGCCCAGCTCGACGAACCCGGGTGCGGCGGCAGCGGGCGCCGCCATTCCCAGTACCAGTGACGCGGACAGGACGAGAACGGATCTGCGCACTGAGGCCCTCCCAAGCCCGTTGGCGCACAAGGGGGAAACACCGGCCGGAGAGCCCGGCGGTGTCATTGCGCGGTGCCTCCCCCGGCGCCACCAATGATCACTCGCCAGCCTGCCCCGGCCGGGTCAACCCGTCCAGAAAGTGTTCCACCCCTCGAGGACGCTTTCCGGACACCACGAAGACTGCCGGGTGCCGGAAGCGGAAAGGAGCGTGAGCACCCCGAGTGGTTGTGCGTAGAGCTACTCAACTGCTACTTGGCCGCGTCGAGCACAGCCCGTTCGATCCGCTTCCGATCCAGATCCGTCGCCGTGATGCTGAACGAGTCGACCACCGTCGCACCCAGCGTGGACACCCGCGCCCACTGCACGTCGACCCCGCACTGCTCCAACGCGCCGGCGATGTGGTGCAGCAACCCGATCCGGTCGGCCGCACGCAGCTCCAGCACCACCGCTCCGGTCGCCTCGTCGTCGAACCACAGCACCCGAGCGGGTGGCGGGTCGAGCGGCGGGCCGCCGTAGTCGCGTTCCTTCGCGGCGAGCTTGTCCGCCAACGGCAACGAGCCCTCGATCGCCCGCGCCAGCTGTTCACGCAGCAGCGAGGCGTCCGGGAGCGAGCCGAACCGCGGCGACACCGTGAACGCGTCCACCGTCGCGCCACCGTGCGAGCGCAACGTCGCCGCGTGCACCTCCAGCGAGTTCAACGCCAGCACGCCCGCGGCCTTGGACAGCACGCCCGGCCGGTCCGGCGCGAGCACCGTCACGACCGCCGCGTGGTCCTGCTTCTCCAGCAGCACTTCCGGTTTTCCGGACGCCGCGACACGTTCCGCCATCGCGACGTGCGCCGGGTCGAGCGGTTCCGGCTTGGGCAGCGCCTCCCCTGCCATCGCCTTGCGGCAGCGCGCGACCAGGTCGGCCATCAGCGCGGCCTTCCAGTCCGTCCACACGCCCGGCCCGGTGGCGATGGAGTCCGACTCCGCCAGCGCGTACAGCAGTTCCAGCAGAACCGCGTCGCCACCGAGCGTCTCCACAACGCGGTGCACGGTCGCCTCGTCCTCGACGTCGCGCCGTGTCGCGGTGTGCGGCAACAGAAGATGGTGCCGGACCAACATCGAGAGCGTCTCGACGTCCTGCGGCCACAACCCGATCCGCTCACCGATCTGGGTCGCGAGAGCAGCGCCCACCTCGGAGTGGTCCTGCTGCCGGCCCTTGCCGATGTCGTGGATCAACGCGCCCAGCAGCAACAGGTCAGGCCGTGACACCGTTGTCGCCAGCCGTGCCGCGTGCGCGACGGTCTGGACGAGATGCCGGTCGACCGTCCACATGTGCGCGGCGTCACGCGGAGGCAGATCACGGACAGCACCCCATTCGGGGAACAGCCGTCCCCACAAACCCGTGCGGTCCAACGCTTCCACGACGTCGACGAGCCCGCTGCCGCTGCCCAGCAACGCCAGCAGCTCCTCGCGGGCCTCGCGCGGCCACGGCTGGCGCAGCTCCGGGGCCGAGTCCGCGAGCCGCGTCAACGTTCCGGAAGCGATCGGGTGCTTCGAGCGCGCGGCCGCCGTGGCCACGCGCAGCAACAACGCGGGGTCACGGCTGGGGATCGCGTCACGAGCCAGCGACACCTCAGAACCATGCAGCACAACGCCTTCGTCCAGCGGTCGGCGCGGCGGCTGTCCACGGAGGAACGCACCGAGCCCGCGTTTCGGCGCGGCGGCACGAGCCGCCCGCGTCGCCACGTCGAAGGCGTAGACGACAGTCCGCGCGGCAGAAGAAAGTGAACGGGCCAACGCAAAGCGGTCGGCCAGACCGAGAGCGGAGGCCACCTCGTCACCGTCCTGCGCCCGCAGCACATCGCGGGGCTTCCGGGCGACCCGGCGGAGTTCGGTCCGCACGTCCAGCAACAGCTTGCGCGCCTCGCCGACGTCGGCAGAGGGCCGATCCACGAGCTGTGCCAACGAAAGCGCGTCCAGAATGGTCAGGTCGCGCAACCCGCCACGCCCGTGCTTCAGGTCGGGTTCGACGCGATGGGCGATCTCGCCGCTGCGGGCCCAGCGCTTCTGCGACGACTCGGCGATCTCGTCCAGCCGGTTGCGGACGTTGCCGCGCCACGCCTGCTTCGCACCGTCCGCGAGCTTCTGAGTGACCTCCTGGTCACCCGCGACGTGCCGGATGTCCAGCAGTCCCAGCGCGGTCCGCAGATCACCGGCGGCGACCCGGAGAGCCTCACCGACCGTGCGGACCGAGTGGTCGAGCCCGATGCCGGAGTTCCACAGCGGGTACCAGAGCTTCTCGGCGATCTCGTCGATGTTCTTGACGCCGTTGTGCACCAGCACGAGATCCAGGTCGGAGTAGGGCACGAGCTCGCGCCGCCCCAGCCCGCCGACCGCCACGAGCGCGATACCCGATCCGGATATCCCCGCTCCCCCCGCGTGTTTGGTCAACCAGAACTCGTGCAGGTCCACGAGTGCTTCGCGCAGAGGTTCGGCGGCCAAGCGACGACGACCTGGCACGAGCAGCCTTTCGCGTGCTCGCACCAGGTCGTCAGCCGTGACGACGGCCGTTTCGTTGTTCTCCACGGGCCGTCTCCTCAAGAAATTTAAAGCGCGTCCGATCCACGTTCTCCCGTGCGCACACGGACAACTGTGTCGACCGGAGTCACCCAGACCTTGCCGTCACCGATCTTGCCGGTGCGGGCGGCCTCGACCACCGCTTCGAGCACCTTGTCGACCTGGTTGTCGTCGATGACGACCTCGATCTTGATCTTGGGTACGAAGTCCACGGAGTACTCGGCACCCCGGTAGACCTCGGTGTGGCCCTTCTGGCGGCCGTAGCCCTGGACCTCGCTGACGGTCATGCCCAGCACCCCGAGCTGTTCGAGGGAGCTCTTCACGTCGTCCAGCGTGAACGGCTTGATGATCGCGGTGACCAGCTTCATTTCTTGTTGCTCCCCTCGAGAACCGCGGTCGCGCCCGCGGTCACACTGCCCTTGTTCGCACCGCGAGCGCTGGAGAACGCGCCGAACTCGTAGGCCGACTCAGCGTGCTCCGCCTCGTCGATACCCGCGACCTCGGCCTCTTCGTCGACGCGGAAGCCGACCGTCTTGTTGACCACGAACGCGATGATGAACGTGACGACGAACGAGAAGGCGAGCACCGAGACGGCCGCGATCGCCTGCTTGCCCAGGAGGCTGAAGCCGCCGCCGTAGAACAGGCCGTCCGCGCCGGCCGAGTTGACGCTGGTGGTGCCGAAGAAGCCGATCAGCAGCGTACCGACGAGGCCGCCGACCAGGTGGACGCCGACGACGTCGAGGGAGTCGTCGTAGCCGAAGCGGAACTTGAGGCCGACGGCGAGGCTGCACAGCGCACCGGCGATGACACCGATCGCGATGGCACCGAGCGGGCTGACGAACGCACAGGCGGGCGTGATCGCGACGAGGCCGGCGACCGCACCGGACGCGGCACCCAGGGTGGTCGGCTTGCCGTCGCGGAACTGCTCGACGAGCAGCCAGCCGAGGACGGCGGCGGCGGTGGCGACGGTGGTCGTCGTGAACGCGACGGCGGCGGTCTCGTTGGCACCCAGCGCCGAACCGGCGTTGAAGCCGTACCAGCCGAACCACAGCAGAGCGGCACCGAGCAGCACGAACGGCAGGTTGTGCGGCCGCATCGGCTCCTTCGGCCAGCCCCGGCGCTTGCCCAGCACCAGCGCGACCGCGAGACCCGCGGCACCGGCGTTGATGTGGACCGCGGTACCACCGGCGAAGTCGAGGGCCTTCAGGTTGTTCGCGATCCAGCCACCGACGACGGAACCGTCAGCGCTGGAGAAGGCGAACACCCAGTGCGCGACCGGGAAGTACACGATCGTCACCCAGAGACCGATGAACAGCGTCCAGCCCCAGAACTTGGCGCGGTCCGCGATCGCACCGGAGATCAGGGCGGGCGTGATGATCGCGAACATCAGCTGGAACATCACGAACGCGAGCACCGGGAACTGGTGGTCGGCCGGGCCGGTCAGCGCACCGAGCACGCCCTTCAGCCCGATGTTGTCGAAGTTGCCCAGCAGGCCGGCGCCGACGTCGTTGCCGAAGGCGAGGCTGTAGCCGTACAGCACCCAGAGGATGCTGACCACGGCCAGGGAAATGAAGCTCATCATGAGCATGTTCAGGACGCTCTTGGAACGGACCATGCCTCCGTAGAAGAAGGCGAGGCCCGGCGTCATGAGCATGACCAGCGCCGCGCTGATCAACACCCAGGCCGTGTCACCTGTGTTCACTTGGACCTCCACTGCACGTCGGTTGCAGGGAGCATCGAGACGTCCTGTTTCACTCGCTTACGTGGAACGTTTCGCGGAGGTGAACTGTCGGGCGCACCTTGTTACGAGCACGTTTCGCGGGGTTTGCGCACGACGGCGCACCGGCCGAAATCGGTCGACGCGATCCGCACCAGCTCGAAACCCACAGTGACCGCTTCACCCACCAGGTCCTCCGCCGGTCGGCCGAACGGCACACCCCAGCCTTGGTAGACGAGCCGCCGCAGCAGGTAGGCACCGAGCCCGTCGCCTTCGGGTGCGGCCTCCATCTCCTGCATGAACAGCTCGCCACCGGGTTCCAGCGCGCCGAGGATCATCGCGAGCGTGCCCGGCCGGCTGTCCTGCGGGAAGAACGGCTGAGCCCAGAACGCGCCGGCGAACGCGTCACGCTCCGTGAACTCACGCGCGTCCTGGCAGCGGATGTCGACGCGGTCGGCGACGCCCAGCTCCTCGGCCCGGCGCTGGGCCTCCTTGGCCACGGCCGGCAGCAGCTCGATCGCGGTCGCCCGCATCTCCGGATGCGAGGAGGCGAGCGAGAGCGTGGCGCCGGCGACCCCGCAGCCGACGTCGAGCCAGCGGCCACGGCTGATCGCGGCCGGGATCTCGTCGAGCTGGGCGAGCAGCAGCCCGTAGACGGTCGCGCCGATCTCCCCCGCCCTGCCTCCAGCGGCACGGGCGATGGCCAGCGCGTCGGGTTCGGTCAGCGGCGCGTCGATCTGCGGCACCGCGCGCAGCAGCACCAGCGCGTTGTCCACGGCGTCGTCCAGGCCGATGAACGCGTCGTCCGAGCTGAACTCGCGGAATTCCGCGGTGAGCTGCACGGTCTCGGAAACCTCGGAGACGCCGTGCGCGGCCAGCACGTCGACGACATCCCGCACGCGCGCCACCGGCAAGTCGGAGAAGGAGGCCAGCGCGTCGAACGAGCGGGGTTCGCGCAGGAACCGCAGCCACCCCTTCTCCCGCAGCGCGTCGACGAGGGCCAGCATCTGGGCACCCGCCGACCAGGACGACAGCTTCGCCTCAGCGGCCATGGCGAGCTGGAACCGTTCCACCGGAGTCATGACCGCCATGATCGCGAATTCCGCACGACTGTGCCCCCGGTGCGCGCACCAGGGGCACAGTTCACGACACTTTCGGGCCTAGAACGGTCCGGCGATCTGCGGCTCGGCCGACTGGATCGACGTCTCCGGCGCGGGCTCGACCGCCGCACAGGAGGTGCCACTCCTGGGCAGCTTCAACCCGACCAGGTACTCGTTGTTGATCTTCAGCGTGCACTCGCTGCGGTCGTACACGCCGTGGCCCCAGCCTTCGTAGGTCACGAAGACGGTGGCCTCACGGGACTGCCGGTGCGCGTTGACCGCCCACTCGTAGACCGTCGCCGGGTCGTGCTTGGCGTTGGTCATCAGGATCTTCGGCGAGCCCTTGGCGATCTTCAGCGGGCGCTGCGGGTTCGTGGCCTTCGGGAACCCGACACAGCCCATCGTGGCGCCGTGGCCGAGCGACGAGCCGCGGGTGTTCGGCGCGACGCGGTTCTCCATCGCGTTGAGCGCCTGGTACTCACCCCACGAGCTGACGCGCAGGTTGTAGTCGTTGCAGAAGATGCCGGGGAACGGGTTCGGCCGCGTCTCGGCGGCGAGCTTCGCCGGCACCGGGTTGCCGGCGATGAGCTGCGCGATGAAGTCCGCGAACTGCTTCCACGCCGGGCCGTAGGCCATGCCCACCACGCTGCCGCCGAGCTCTTCGGCGGTCACCACCCGGCCGTTGTCCTTGATCTCACCGCGGTCGGCCTTGGCGAGCAGGTCCTTCCAGATCTTGCGCAGGTCCTTGCCGTGGAACGGCGACGACGCGTCGCGGTCGCTCCACTTGACCCACTCGTTGAACACGTCCTCCGCGCCACGAGCCTCGGTCTCGACGAACTTCCACGTGCCGAGGCTGTGGTCCATGTTCGAGTCGATGATCATGGCGCGGATGTTGCGGCCGAACCGCTCCGCGTAGTGCTGCCCCATGATCGTGCCGTACGAGACGCCGTAGTAGTTGATCTTCTTCTCGCCGAGCGCACGACGGATCGAGTCGATGTCCTGCGCCACCTCGGCGGTCGAGGCGTGGTCGAAGATCGCGCCGGTCTGCTGCCGGCAGTCGGCGCGCAGCTCCTTGTTGAACGCCACCAGCTTGTCGAACTCCGCCGCCGTCTTCGGGTAGTCCGAAGGCGACTTGGCCAGCAGGTCGGCCGAGCACTTGATCGGCGAGGTGCGGGCGACGCCACGCGGGTCGAACCCGATGACGTCGAACTTGTCGACGATCTCCTTGCTGAAGTAGCGGTCGGCGCCGAACGAGAAGTTGACGCCGGAACCGCCAGGGCCACCGGGGTTGATGACCATCGCGCCGATCTTGTTCGCCTGGTCGTTCGCTTTTCTCCGCGACACGGCCAGCTGGAACTTCTCCCCGTTCGGCTTGGCGTAGTCGACCGGCAGCTCGAGGAAGCCGCAGTCGATCGTGGGCACCTCGGCGCACGGCTTCCAGTCGATCGCGCCGACCTTGTACTCCGGCTCCTGCCGCTCTTCCGGAGCCGCGAACGCGAGCGACGAACTTCCCAGCACCAAAGCAGAACTCGCGAGCGCGGCCCCGAAGACGCGCAACATCGGTTGCATGGATTTCCTCCCTAGATCCCCAAGCACTCCGGGAGGAAACGCTCTCAGCGGCCATGTGACGCGGACAACCGACCGAGGTAGGGAGAAATATCAGACCGTAGTCTGACAACCACCGTCAGCTACCACTTTTGGCCCACAACGATCGTAGGTGTGCTGCCCCGTCGTTCGTAGGGGTACCTAGTACTCGCAGCCGAGCCATGCCGCCGTCGGGGTAGATGTCGAGCCGGACGTGCGTCGCCTCGACGGAGTCCACGACGAACCGGTGCCGCGTGTCGGGCTGCAGCCGGGTGCGCGGCAGAACGTCGAACCAGGCGTCCGGATCCTTGCGCTCGTCGCAGCCGCTCACCGACGCCCAGCCCGGCGCGTTGCCCTTGAAGTGGCTGGTGTCGAGCTCGACCAGCTGCACCACACCGGGCGCGGCGAGCTTCACCGACACCCAGTCGTTCCCGTCGTCGCGGCGCCGCGCGGTTTCCCAGCCTTCGCCCATGACCGTGGCCTGACCAGGGGCGATGAGGTTGTTGGGCGAGCTGTAGAACATGTTGCTGCAGCCCGTGACGACCGCGCCGTTCTCCAGTGCGGCGAGATCGACGCCGGGGACGAGCAGCCGCGGGTCGGCGACCGGTTCACCGTGCACGCGCAGCCGGGCGACGCCGCCGTCCGGGTCGATCGTGAGCCGGACGTGCGTGACCCGGCGGCCTTCGGTCACGTCGAAGTGGTGCTTCTCGTCGCCCTTCAACGCCGACCGTTCGACCAGCGGGAACCACTCGGTGATCTCGTCCGCCGTCGGGTAGCCCTCGGCCTGAGCGCCCTCGACCCAGCAGAACGGCGGGTAGTTGCCCTTGAAGAACGCCGTGTCGACCACGACTCCGCGCACCACACCGGGCATGCCGAGCCGGATCACGGCCTGGTCGACGCCCGCTTCCCGGCGCCGCCTGGTCTCCCAGCCGTCGTAGATCTGTCCTTTGTGGCCGAAGGTGTAGGTCTGGTAGACCGGCTCGGCGGGCTTGATCAGGTTCTCCCGCTCGGCGAACAGCTCGTCGTTCGCCCACACCACACCACCCCCGACCGCGCGCGAGGCGAGATCGGGCAGCCGGGTCCACTCGGTCATGCTTCTCCTCGTTTGAGCAACTTGCCTTTGGTCGTGCTGATTTCCTTGCCGCGCAACCAGGTTTGCCTGACCAGGCCGTGCAACTCACGCCCGTGATACGGCGTGACCGGGTTGCGGTGGTGGAGCGCGTTCTTGTCCACCACGAACTTCTGGTCCGGCGCGAACACCACGAGGTCCGCGTCCTTGCCGACCTCGATCGCGCCCTTGCTCTCCAGCCCGACCTGGCGGGCCGGGTGCGTCGCCATCCAGCGGACGACGTCGGTGAGGTGGAAGCCGCGTTCCCGGGCACCCGTCCACACCGCGGGCAGCCCGAGCTGCAGCGATGCGATGCCGCCCCAGGCCGTGGCGAAGTCGCCTGCCTTCAGCTCGACCGTGCTCGGCGAGTGGTCACTCACGACGAGCTCGATCACGCCTTCGCGCAGTCCCTGCCACAACGCCTCGCGGTTCTCCGCCTCGCGGATCGGCGGGCAGCACTTGAACTCCGTCTGCCCGTCGTGGATCTCCTCGGCGGTGAACGTGAGGTAGTGCGGGCAGGTCTCCGCGGTCACCGGCAGCCGGTCGCGGTGCGCTCCCTCGATGATGTGCAGCGCGTCCGACGACGACAGGTGCAGGATGTGCGTCCGCGCGCCGGTCTTGCGGGTCAGCTCGACGACATCGCTGATCGCCCGGTTCTCCGCCTCGCGCGGACGTGACGCCAGGAACCCCGGGTAGTCCGGTTCCGACTCACGAACCGTGTGCGCATCCTCGGCGTGCACGATCGTCAGCGCGTCGAGGGTCGCCATCTCTCGCAGTGCCGCTTCGAGCTCGGCCTTGGTGACCGCCGGGAACTCGTCCACGCCCGAGTGCAGCAGGAAGCACTTGAAGCCGAACACGCCGGCCTCGTGCAGCGGCTTCAGGTCCGCGAGGTTGCCGGGGACGATCCCGCCCCAGAACCCGACGTCCACCGACACGTTCGCCGCCGCTTTGCGCTTGATCTCCAGCGCTGCGAGCTCGACCGTCGGCGGGATGCTGTTCAGCGGCATGTCGATGATCGTCGTGACGCCACCGGCAGCAGCCGCGCGAGTCGCGGTCTCGAAGCCCTCCCACTCGCTGCGGCCAGGGTCGTTGACGTGCACGTGCGTGTCGACCAGGCCAGGCAGCAACACCTCGTCGTCCGCGAGGTGCACGACGTTCGGCGACTCGATGAAGGGCTCGACGGCGACGATCTTGCCGTCGACGACACCGACGTCGCAGGCGATCTCGCCCTGAGGGGTGATGACCCTGCGGGCGCGGAAGACCAGGTCCATGTCCCTCACTCTGACACCCAGTCGCGGGCGATGCGACCGCCGAGAACGCCCAGGAGCGAATCTGCCTGGGCCATGCAGCGCGTCACGTCCGGCTCGATGTCCAGCAACGCGTAGGCGGCCTTGAGCCCCAGCTCGCCGGGTGCGACCGAGCACTGGCCGGCCACCGCGACCACCGGCACGTCTCCTGAAGCCTTGACCACGCCGTACGGCGCCTTGCCGTGCCGGGTCTGCGCGTCCAGTGATCCTTCGCCCGTGACCACCAGACGCGCGTCCCGGACGGCCTCTTCGAAGCCGACCAGCTCCAGCACCACCTCGATGCCCGGCCGGAACCTCGCGCCGAGGACCGCCAGCGCCGCGAACCCGATCCCGCCCGCCGCGCCCGCACCAGGCCGTGCTGCGTACTCCGGCCCCACCCGTTGCGCGAAAGCCTCAAGCCGCGCTTCGAGAATCTCGACCTGTTCGGGTGAAGCACCCTTTTGCGGCCCGTACACCGCGGCCGCGCCGGTAGGACCCAGCAGCGGGTTGTCCACGTCCGACGCCAGCACGAGATCGACGCCGGAGAACGACGACTTGGCGAGCGCCTCCAGCATCCCCGCGCCGCCGTCCGTGCACGCGCTGCCGCCCAGGCCGAGGACGATCGTGGTGCAGCCGACGTCCAGCGCGGCCTTCAGCAGCTCGCCGACGCCGTAGCTGGTCGCTTCGAGAGGCGCGGGTTCGTCCAGCAACGTGAGCCCGGCCGCCGCGGCCACCTCGACCACGGCGGTCTTGTCCCGCACCGCGAACGACGCGGGCACCGGCCTGCCGACCGGGCCGGTGACCCAGCGCCCGACCTTGACGAACCCGGCGGCGACGGCGGCGTCGACGGTGCCGTCGCCGCCGTCCGCCACCGGCACGCAGCGCACGTCCAAGTCCGGGACCACCTCCCGCAGGCCACGGGCCACAGCCTCCGCGACCTGCGGGGCGCTGAGCGACCCCTTGAACTTGTCCGGCGCAACAACCACGACGCTGTTTTCTGCCACGCGGGGGC
>NZ_JBEXPJ010000112.1:0-28893 GCF_040611995.1 Lentzea sp. NPDC006480 | reverse complement strand
GTGAGGTGGCCGCCGAGGGTGTGCCAGTTCAGGTCGGGGTGTTCGGCGCGCAGGGCCGCGAGCGCTGCCCTGGCAAGTCCGCAGCGCTGGTAGAGCGGGTCGGTGTAGGGCTGCTCTACCCAGGCCAGTCCGCAGCGGCGGCAGGACCTGTAGTCGACGGAGAACGCGATGTCTGCGTTGAGGTGGGCAGCACGCTCGCGCCAGCCGGGCCGCTCCTGCGAGGCTGTGTCCCACCAGCCTGAGGCGGCCTGGGATCGCGGTGGCCGGTCGAGCACGGCGTCGGCGATCCGCCTCAGGACGGCACGCCATGAACCCCGGCCGGACACCTGCCTCACCGTTCCAGCCTGCCTGGCCAAGTGCCGGGCCGCCCGCGCATCACCGCTCACTGAATCCTCCTAGGAGCGCCCGAACGGGTCGATTCTTTGTTCTGAACGGGCTTACGAGACCCCGCGCGGAAGCGTGGTTCAGCGGTGGAAGGCGTCGCCGTAGGCGCCTTCGTCGATGAGGTGGGTGAGGTCGAGCAGCGCGTCGATGCCGGCCTCATCGCATCGGCCGACGATCTCGACGAGCGGGGAGGCGGCGGGCTCGTCGGTCACCAGCATCCAGCCGTGTTCGAGTTCGATGGTGATCGCGAGCGGGACCGGCCTGGACGTGCCCTGTTCGGGAACGGTGTCGGCGCGGGGAAGCGGGACGTGCAGCATGCGCCGCTGTGTCTCGATGCCGCGCTCGGCCAGTCGCATGACGACGGCATCGAGCAGCGCGATGGCCTGCTCATGTGTGGAGGGTCGGAGTTCGCGTGCGTTGCGGCAGGTCATCTCCAGGGCGATGACGGCGAGGCGGTCAACCCACTCGCTGGCGGCGGAGAAGGCGGACATGTCGACGCCGTGCTGGTCCGCAGTGACGCACCAGGCCTGGAGCAGTTCGCCTGCCGCGTCGAGTACGGGCGCGGTGGCTTGCCAGGACGACATGTAGCACCGGCCTACTCGGTAGACGGCGTTGCGGGCCAGCGGCATGGCGTTCGGAGGGGTAGTCACAGGCGGGGTGGTCACGGTGTTCTGGCTCCTGCGGGGTCGGCGGGCGCACGGCGGCTGGTCGTGTCCGGGTTAGAGGTCGTGGGAGGTGACTAGGTGCAGTATCTCGGTGAGGTACCGGTCGGCGTCGAAGCGGACATCGAGTCCTCGGGTGCCGATGCGCGGGACTGGGCGTCGCACATGCGGCCGATTCCGGCTGATGTGCTTCGTAAGGAGCTGGAGATCGCCACTGTCCAGGCACGTGAGCTGATCGCAGTGATCCGACGTGAAGTCGCGGCCAAGGTGTGTGCCGAGGTCGCCTAGGTAAATCCTGTTGACCTTCGGACAGGGGTGGTTCAACCGGTTTGGATTGATCTGCCTGTCCCAGAGGAAGACGCTCATGGAAGCCTGATCTCCGACGGGTTCGCTCGGGTTGAGGCGCAGAGCGTGACGTGTGCGGTGCGGTGCTCCCGCGGCGAGCGCATGGCCGAAGCTGATCACAGTCAGCCTGGTGCGTGATGTTGAGCGGCTTATCCCATCCGTGCGACTAGTCTGGTGCAGTGCCCTCTGAGAGGTCGGGTTCTAAGCGGTCTAGGTGGTCTCCCGAGGAGCACCTGAAGCTGGTCGACGAGTTGCAGGCGCGGTCGGGTTCGTTTAGCGAGAGCTTCTTCGACGCGCACGGCCTCGGGACTGCATACCGCAACGCCGGCAAGTACAGCAGCAAGCGTGCACGGATCAACGCAGCGCTTCATGCCTCGAAGGTCCGGGGCGACTTGACCAAGGTGCTGGATGCTGCGCAGACGCATCTCCTGGGGCAGCCAGGCGATCCGTCAACCGAATCTGTTGATCAAGGGGATTCGATCATGGCGTCAAACAAGTTGTTCATCAGCCATGCTTACGCGGATCGGGCGTTGGCGACTCTCCTGCACGACGCGCTGAGGCTTGGTGGCGTCCCTGCGGATCGGATCTTCTACTCGTCCCAGCGGGGGAGTGGCATCCCGTCTGGAGAGGACGTCCGTTCGTACCTTCACCGGTCGTTGACAGAGTCAGCGCTCGTGGTCGAGCTGCTTACGAAGACCTTCTTGACGAGGCCGATGTGCCTGATGGAACTCGGCGGCGCCTGGGCACTCCGCACGCCCACGTATCCGCTTGTTGTCCCTCCGCTCACTCGCGACGAAGCAGTTGGTGCTATCGGAAACGTGCAGATGAGCGTTCTTGATCCCGACGGTGACGTCGACGAGATCTTTGACGAGCTTCAAGACCGAGTTAGTAGCGATCTTGGTCTTCGAGTCAGGGCAACAGAATGGAACCGTGCTGTTGCCACCTTCAGGGCGCGGTTCCCGGATGTCCTAGACGATGCACCTGCTGGTGCCTGACTCGATTTGCTTTTGCGGAGGAACGACCTTGGCGTGGGAATGGCTCGCACCTACCGGAACAGTCGCGGCGGGCAATGAAATGTTGAATCGGTGTAGAATGAGATATTTGACGAACTTCCGAATGGTGAGATGATGTCTTCATCCGGCGAGATCGTCCAGTTGATGCTGGATGCGCTCCACATCCTTCGTCCTGTCTTGGTTTTGATACAACTGCAGTGCCTGTAGCCAGTTGTGACTAGCTTGGATGTGATCACCAAGAGCGGAGTGGGTGGAGCCGAGGCGATCCAAGATATCCGCCTCATAGTAGGTGTAGCTGAGTTCGCGGAACAATGTGAGGGCGCGATGGTAGTAGTCCAGGGCTTCATCGTACTGTTTCATGTGATGAGCCAGGTAGCCAAGTGTGTCGAGCGTGTCTGCTTCGCCCTCGCGATAGTTGTGGCGCCGACATAGTGTAAGAGCTGCGCCGCAATGAGCGCGAGCTTGTTCGTACTGGCCAAGCCGGGTCAAATACCATCCAGCGGCATTGAGTTGCTCTGCTTCGAGAACCGGTTCATGGAGAGTGCGGAAAAGGTGCAAGCCTTCAACGGCGTGCTCCAGGGCTTTTTCGTCCTCTCCTTTTCGCCCGTAAGCCAATGCGAGCGCATTATGCGTATTGGCTTGAGCAAGTAGATCTTTGGCTTCCTGTGCGAGGGTAAGAGCCATGGTTAAGTGATCTAGCGCTTCGGTGTATCTGTCCAGGCGTGCCCATACCTGACCGAGAAGTCGGTGGGCGAGGAGAAGTGCGGACGGATCACCTTCGCGTTGTGCTGCTGCTAGGCCGACCTGCCAGGCGGTGAGATGATCATGCACGTGTCCCCGGCGACGATGGAAAGAATCGAGCGCCCAGGCCATCTGCCAACCCGCTCTAGGTATACCCCAGGAGCCCGTAGAGCGTTGAGTTGCGAGCAGACAGGAGTGCTCAGAATCAAACCATGTCAACGCAGCAGACTGATCAACAAGCAGTTGAGGGCGGCACCCCGCAGTAGGTTCGCTGATGTTAATCGAGGGACGACCGGGTGTTAGAAGTCGATCGCCAGCGTGAGCGGTATGGAGGTAGAAGTCTACAAGTCGCCTCATTGCCACATTCTGCTGGTCTGCGCTCTGGGTGGTGTCTGCTTGCTTGGTCGCGTAGAGGCGGACCAGGTCGTGCATCTGCCACCGGCCAGGCTTGCGCTGTTCGAGTAGTGACATTTTCTCCAATGCTCTCAGCATTGATTGGGCCTGGGTTGCGGAAAGCCCGGATAGGCTGACCGCTGCAGAGAGACTGATATCTGGTCCAGGAGCCAAGCTAATTAGGCACAGTACTTCCGCCTGCTTAATCGGCAAAATGCTGTACGACCACGATAGTACGGCCGTAAGATTTGTTCCGATGTCCCCTTGGTCAAAGGCTGTCAGTCTATCTGCGGTATCGCGGAGCTCACCGGCCAGAACCTCCAGCGAGAATTCAGGGTGCGTGGTAGCCCGACTAGCGACGATGCTTAACGCCAACGGGAGGCCTGCGCAGCGTGCAAGCAGCTCAGCTGTCGCAGCAGGCTCGGCACCTACCCGCTCACGTCCAATCCGCTCGGCGAGCATGGCACGCGCTTCATCTTCGTCGAGAACGCCTAAAGTCAAGCGCTGAGCGCCATGGGCTGTGGTCATTCCTGGAAGTTGATCGCGACTGGTAAGAATTACTGTACACGTCGAGGTTCCCGGTAGTAGCGAAGAGATTTGATCCGTATCGCGGGCGTTATCTAGGACGATTAGCATACGCTTTTCCGCAATGCAGCTACGGTACAGTGCGACTTGGGCGCTAAGCTCGATCGGAATTCGTTCTGGGGCAATGTCGAACGCGTCTAGAAAACCGCGCACCGCTGCTCCGGTAGGCATTGGATCGGCGGCTGGGGAGAACCCGCGCAGGTCGACGAAAAGCTGGCCATCGGGGAAAAGTTGAATATTTTGACGCGCCCAATGTAGGGTGAGCCAAGTCTTTCCGATTCCGCCGGTTCCGGCAATTATTGAGACCATAGCCGTATTTGTCGAATTGCCTGCAATGTCCAGGGCGGCTGTCAGCTGTGCCAACTCCTCATGGCGACCGACGAATGATGCTGGCGCGGCTGGAAGCTGGCGTGGGATCGGAGCGCGCTGTGCTGCAGGATGTAGATGTACATCCCCTTTGAGTACACCCGCTTGGACTACGTTCCCTTCGATGCTCGTGGCGGTTAGAGCACCTTGAGCCACAGTGCCTACGTTGTGCCCTGCAACATTATTATGGTCGCCCGTCACGGTTATTTCGCCTGATGCCGTCGACCTGTCGATCTCAATTATCGGATCCTGGATCAACTGCTTAGGTGAACCATTTGGAGGTGCCTCCGGGGGAGGCTGGCGGGCTAGCGTTAACGAGTAGGTGGATATGCCTATCCCAACAACGCCGCAAAAGGCGCCGATTACGCTGCCGATCTTGTCGGCTGCCTCAAGTCCCGGCCACAGTGCCAGCGCGATGATGGTCAAGGCTATCGCGATAGTAGCAACGTAGGATTTCCAGCCGAGGTGCAGTCGGTGAAAATTGCGTGCCCCCGAAACTGGTGTTCTATTCCTGTGCCAACTCAGCCAGGTCGCGGCTCCAGTTGCGACAAGGGTGACAGTAGATATCCACAATGCCCACGGAATCGGCAGGTTTAATGCCCTAGTCGCGATACTGGCTGTCAGTACTAATGCGCTTCCGATGAAGGCGATGATCGCTAGCCTCTTGCTCGTCAAGCTTCCCCCTCATCGATGTGGCGCCGTGGTAACTCTCGATTCGCTAGAGCGGGTTCCGTAGTTACATCGTTCACCCGATCGGCCCTGATGAGTCGATCATGCTCGCGGGTAGGCCGCGGCCGAGACGTGCCCCAAGGGTCAGACGATCAGCCTTAGCGAGTCGACCGTGGGCGGGAAGTCCATGCACCGGGTGCTTGTCCACGTCGATCTGGTTGATGCCGGCGACGACCTTCGAAGCAACGGTTTCATTCTACTGACGTAACTCTTGCAGCCCTCACCCGCGCTCACCCTCATACTTCTGACGGTGTCGACGACGCCCACTCCACCAAAGTTCATCAAGACCGCAGCCGCGCTTGCTGCGGTAGTCCTGGCCCTACTGGCGATCGTGACGAACTACGCCACCCAGATGGTGCCGCCGTGGATCAGTGACAACCCAATCCTGGTCTGGTGTGGCGTAGGGGTGCTGATGGCCGCTGCGGTCTGGCTTTCGATCCGTTCGGCTGGGCAGGGCGAACCTGCGGCGGAGTCGAAGAAATCACGTAGCTTCAGACAGAAGCGGGATGCGCGCCTGCTGCGGTGCCTGGCCTGCGGAAAGACGATTCTTGTCTCATTTAGGCGAAGCAGCACTGGGTCGTGGGAGTGTGCGAAGTGTGGCAAACGTTCGACGGCCGAGGAAGACTCGATCGGGCGGATAACGATCACTACCCCAGGCCACGGAGCGGTCAGGTTCGTGCAACATACCCAGTTCTTCGGGATGCTCACGAAGACGTACGAGTCTGAGGTGTTGGCGGGGGCCGATCGTCCAGGTGTCGCCGATCGTGATCAACGGGCTACCGCAGAGCCCGGCGCTACCGTTGTCAGGACGTCGATCGATGGCATGTTCAAGCGGGAGTTCCGGTCGGCGTTCGTGCGAGGCCTGTTGCGCGACCGGAGTCTCGTGATCGCTGCCTGGAGTGTCCTCGGTGCGTTCATCGTGCCGCTAGCGCCGCCGCGCAGCGTCCTTGAGTTCGGTGGACACTTCGTTGTTGGCTTTGGTCTGTCCGCGCCGTTCGTATTGGCCCTGTTCTGGCTGCGGGGCCGAGACACGTTCAACTCCTGGCTGAAGCACAGAGACGCGTTCTACTGTTGGCTCCCAAGGCCCTCCGCGCTAGCACTGGCGGTCGTCATGCGATCCGGAGACCTCTGGCACGTCGAGGCTCTCAGGACCACCCAAAGCAGAGGCGAACGGACTCTTGGCGTTGAGCTCATGCAAGACATCTGCCGCTACGCCGATCGTAAGGGCCTCACGTTGTCTATCAATGCCACGCATCCGGACTGGCTGGTCGACAGCTTGCGGTTCGAACGGACGCCCGAACAGCCCAGGGAACGCAAGTACATCGTGCTTACTAGGAGTCCACAAGCGATGCCTGTACAGCGGGAGGCGAGTCGGTCAAAGTCGAAGCGTCGAAAGGGTCGACGCAAGTAAGTCTACTTAGGACTGACTGAACTGCCTTCCCATCTCGAAGGTTCGTACCAACGCAAGCTGCACCGGCGGCGCCGACTTGCTGTTGGGGACCCGCACGGCGAGGCCTGTTTCGATGAGATCTCGCATCGGGCGCTGATGGACCGTCTGCGGGCGAGAATCACGGACAAGCGGGTGTGCGCTGTGGTGAAAGCGTTCCTGAAGTCCGGTGTGCTGACCGAACTCGGGCTTCGGAAGGAGACACCGACCGAGGCACCGCAGGGCGGGATCCTGTCCCCGTTGCTGGCCTCCATCTCCCTGTCCACGTTGGACGATCATTTCGAGCGGCGGTGGCGGGAGATGGGCAGCAGATACCAGCGGGCCAAACGCAAGATGGCCGATCCACGGCGTGTGGACGTTGCAGCACAGTCAAGGCTGAACTACAGCATGGGCGTCAGCTTCGGCAGCAAGCCAGCAGTGCGCCGACGGCGAAGATCAGCTGGCTGAGCGCTTTCTCTGTCATCTGGTCGCGGCCCTCTCTCCTTGCTGCTGGCCTCTCGCTGATGTTCGTCGAGTTGCTCGTTGGAGCTGGACCGCTCGAACAGATCGCGCCCAACGGCTGGTGAGCATATGCCGTGGGCTTGCCTCCTGGGATGCTGTTGATCGGCTGGGCCGAGAGCGGGCCACACGGTCCTGCAAGCGCTCGCTCGAATCGAGATACGTGCAACGCCTTCTGTCGAGCAGCGGCAGGCTGATGGCCAACGCGATCCAGCTGCCGTGCGGGCAGATGATGATGTCTCGCGTGCGCGGCGGGCTGACGCGCGGCATTGGCGCGAGCATCGGCGGCCTATATCGGCAGATGCCCGTCGTCGGGAACTGGAGATCGGAGCTGATCGGGCTCGTGAGCTGGTAGAGGTCGTTCGGAGCGAGGTTGCAGCCAAGGTGTGCACAGCTGTGTAGACGGCCCAGCCGCTGAACGGGAAACGCGGGCCGCCGGAGAATTCCCGGCGGCCGTTCATCGTGCTGCTCGACGTCAGCAGCCGCGCAACCCCGCTCCACCCCGATCCGTCGGGTCGATCCACACCTCCGAGATGTAGCCGAACCGGCCATCCGGCCAGGCGATTCCGTACCACCGCGCCGACTCGAAGAGATGCGGGTTCGCGTTGTCGCCGGCATCGGAGTCGTTGCCGTTGGTCGTGCGCAAGCCGGTCGTCTGGCACACGGCGGTGATCCGCGCTCCTGTAGCGACATCGGTGCTGGGCAACGCGCATCCGTCCCGCTTGCAGAAGTTCTTCGTTACGGTGGAGAGGTAAGCCGCCTTGTCCTCGCGGATCTCGGTCGGGCCGTTGGTCACCTTGTTGTAGACGGTGATCACACGATTCGCCGGCGGCTGCGGCACCGGCGGTTGTGGGGTGGGCGGTTGCGGGACCGCGGTTTCGGTGCCGGGCGGGCGAGGTGAAGATCCGGTCGTGGTGGTGACGGTGGGCGGAGCGGGTGTGGTCTGAGTGGGCTTGGGCTGGGTGACTGGTGTCTGCTTGACGATCGATATGCCGTTCGGCGTGAAGATGTTCCGCTCGGTTCTGACGTCCTTGACCGACCACTCGTGACCGTTCGCACTGGTTTCACCGGCACATGGGATTCGCCATTCGAAGGTGCCGTCACCGCGTACCGTCCCGGTCTGGTCGGAGAAGTACGGACTGACGTAGACCTCCCAGGTGCCTCCCGGCGTGAAGTTCGCGGTTCGCGCGGTCAGCTCGCCTTTGCCGTCTGGTGTGCAGCCGTCGACGACCGTGAACACCAGCGGCTTCACCTTCGGCAGCGGGTGCGCGGCAAGGATCGCGTTGTCGCACTGGGGAGTTGCGGTCTGCGGCCACACGAAGTCCGAGTAGATCCAGCCGGACCAGCCGGGGTTGAAGCTTCCCTTGCCGGTGGTCACGTAGAACCACTTCGCGGAGGGGTAGCCGGACGGTGCGATCGTCGACCGCCAGCACCGCATGGTGACCTCGCTGCCGTTCGGCACCCGGTCGAGGACTCCGCACCCGCCGGTGGTGTCGCCGGGCGGGGTCTCGTGGTCGCAGCTGCGCAGGGCGGCCAGATCCGTCCCCTGGCTGGTCTGCACGAGCGGCTGCATCGTGCCTTGTGCGAGCGGCACGGGTTCGCCAGGGGGAGGAGGAATGGTGCCGTCCCTGACCGTCCAGAGCGTGGCGAGCGCGGCGGTCAGCACGACGCCCGCGCTGACAACCGTCCGGAGTCGCATCGAGTGAGTCCCTCTCGTCGTCATGTGCAATCAGGAATGGTCATGTCCGTGTGGTGAGTGCCGTTCGGATCACCGAGTTCGTCGCCATTGGTGAAGGTGTTCGCCGCCGCCCAGTGCTGGCCGTTCCAGGGAGAACCGGCCAGCAGGTACCAGTAGCCGTCTGGGTTTGCGGACTTCACCGTCGGGTCGTACGCCTTGCAGGCGACCTCCACGAGTTCGCCGAAGTCGACGGGCCGCGGCCCTGGCGTGAGCGCTTTGGTGTCAGCGAACGTGGGTGAGCCCGTTCTGTTGCCGCCTTGCGCCACGTGCGTTCGCCGGACCGGCGAAGTGGTGGTGGTGACCGGTGGGGGAGGAGGTGCCTTCGTGGTCGTCCGAGTGGGACCTGGGCCGGTGCCGACCCCGCCGGTGGACGGAGGGTCGACGGTCGCGACGGTCACCGTCGTCGTGGCAGGAGCATCCACTGAGGACGTACTGCCGGTTGTGCTCGACGACGGAGGAGTCGACGTGGATGTACTGGTGGACGACGAGGTCGGTGAGCTGGGCAGTGTCGCTTCCTCGCCGCCGCCGGCCAGGAATATCACTGGCACGGCGACGATCACGATGCAGGCTCCGGCGGCGGTGAGAGGGCGGCGCACGGGATCACCCGCAGGCGGGAACGGCCGGGTCGACGTCGGTCTGCCCGGAAGAACCGAGTTCGTCGCCGTTGGCGAAGGTGTTGGCAGGTGCGTAAGTCCCCTGCCACGGCGCGGTTTCCACACGGTAGAACGCGTTCACCGACTTCATGCCGGACAGGTTCGGCGCGACGCAGGAGACGCGCACCTTGGTGCCGAACGGGATCTTGCCGGCGGTGCTGGACTTGCCCATCGCGTCCGCGAACGTCGGGGTGCCGTTCCGGTTGGCGGCGATCTCCTCCCAGGTGGTGCCGGGCACGGAGGAGGTGGTCGCCGTGGGAGTTGTTGGGGCGACGGAGACCGTCGCGGGCGCACTGGAGGACGTCGACGGCCCAGGCCCAGGGCCGGGGGTGATCGGTGGCTTCGCGATCGCGGCAATGATCATGGCCGTCCCGGTGATCACCCCTGCGAGCACGGTCGCGACCGCGGTGATCACAGCACCTTTGACCACCGTGCTCCACGACGTCCAGGACCAGGTCCGCTTCTCCCGCGGGAGGCCGGGGACCACGCTCTTCTTCGACGTCGAGGAGCCCGTCGTCCGGCCGGGCACCACGATCCACGCGACCTCGCGGAATCCCTTCTCCGGTATGTCGACCTCGACCCGCTGGTACTCGCTCGCGTCCAGGTTCGACACCAGGCCCGACTTGACGACGTTGCGGTACACACTGTCATCGATGATCACCGCGAGCGGACTGCCCGGAGCGGCTTCGATCGCCTCGCGCACCTCCTTAGAGTCGACCAGGCGGCCGGCCATGTTCGGAGCATCGCCGATCAAACCGAGCGTTCCGATCTCGGATGGCCCGAACACCACGGACATCCGGACACGCAACTGTTCTTCCGGCACGAGCGACTGGTTTGTGCTCATCAGCTCGTCGTAGAGCGCTGGGACGTAGTGCGCCAGGACGTGGAACGCCTCGGTGTCGCGAGGCCAGCGCACGAGCTCGCCATCGCCCTTCTGCTGCGTCCACCCTGCGTCCTTGGGCAACCGGGCGTGTGCCGCCGCACGGTCCTGCACTGCTTTGAACGTCTGCTGGGCCATCCTCTGCCCACCGAACTTGCGGTGGCTGTACTTGACGAGGTCGGAGTCCGTGTGAACCCTGCTGACCCGGCCTTCTTCACCCTTCGTCGCCACTGGTCTCCCCTAGCGTCGCCCTGATGGCCCAATTCTTTTCGCCCATGGCAGGGCTCGCCGTGTTCGTCGTCTCCGGACGACTTAGTAGACAGGCGCCGCCGCCAGTGCTCGAAGACGTTTCTCATCGGTCACCACGAGACGTCGCCCCGTCTCCAGGACGTGTTGTTCCCGCCAGGACCGGAAGATCCGGTAGACGGCCGGCCTGCCCACCGTCGCAAGCGCGCCGAGTTCGGCGTAGGTCAGACTCACGCCGATCATGGAGATCCCGGGCCGGAGCTCGCGCCCGAACTGCTCCAGCAGGTCCAGGACGACGTGCGCGAGCCGGGTCACCGGCGGCAGGCCGAGATCCACCCGCCGCCGGGTGGCGGCCCGCATCTTGCCGGTCACCGCCGCCGTCACGACGGCCGCCGCAACGCGGTCGGCCGCGAGCAGTTCGCGGAACATCGCAACGGGGATCTCGCAAGTGAGGACCTTGTCCCGGCCGCACGCTACAACGGAGGCCGAGTGGACGTCGTCGTCGAGCGCGGCGAACTCCCCGACCAGATCGCCAGCGCTCCGAATGGCCAGCAACCGCTCCGTGTCCTGGCCCCAGCGAGCGACCACTTTGACGCAGCCGGCCAGCAACAGGTGCACGCCGACGCCCGGTTCCGCCTCGTTCACGAGCGCCTGCCGCGGCCGGAACTGGCGGTCCAGCCCAGCGGCCCGCCAGGAAGCCAGCGTCGCCTCGGACAACGACCCCAACACGCTTTCACGCGGCCAGGTCATCCTGTTTCCAGTCCTCTCGACCGTCTCATGCACAGGGCATCGGCGACAAAGTGCCAGTCATGACAACGCAAAGCGATGAACCACCCGTTCGGAGGCTGTTCATTCACGTGGAATATCGTTGGCAGCCCTTCATGAACGCGGTCGACCCGCATACGGCGGAGGCGCAGCTCGCTGACAGCACGCTCAGCTTCCCAGTGAAGTGGCGGCCCGCTTCCCGGTCGAGTGACGTTTTGTCGACCGTTGCCTTGAGGCGGCAGCATGGAGGCGACGGTTACCGGCGGGTGAGCACTTGGTCAAAAGCGGTTGTGAGGCCTTCCCGAGACGCGTGCGCTTGCCGGTGACTGGGGATGAGTGACCGCTGAGGGATGTCGTGCCTGCCCTGGCGCTTGGGTGTGAGCACAGGACCAGTACCTGCCGGCGCTCTCCCGCTGATCGCTTTCATCACGGCGCGGAGGTATGTGAGGTGTTGTTCGTCGGTGATGACTGGGCTGAAGGTCATCACGAAATCGAGATCATGAACGCCGAAGGCACGAAACTGTGCGCGACGCGATTGCCTGAAGGCGTCGAAGGCGTCCATCAACTGCACGCCCTGATCGCCGACCACACCGACGGCGAGCCGGGCCAGGTGCTGGTCGCGATCGAGACTGATCGCGGGCCATGGGTGACGGCGCTGGTGGCTGCAGGTTATCGAGTGTTCGCGGTCAACCCACGCCAAGCTGCTCGGTTCCGGGAGCGGTTCGGGCTGTCCGGAGCTAAGAGTGATGCCGCGGACGCGCACGCGTTGGCTGACATGGTGCGCACGGATTCGCATCAGCTGCGCGAGGTGGCGGGCGACAGTGAACTGTCCGAGGCGATCAAGCTCCTCGCACGTATGCACCAGACGTTGATCTGGGACCGGCAACGACAGGTCGCTCGGTTGAGGGCGCTGCTGCGGGACTTCTTCCCTGCGGCGCTGGCAGCTTTCGGTGAGGACCTAGCCGCAGCTGAAGTGCTGGAACTGCTCAAGCGGGCACCAGATCCAGACGCTGCGGCCAAGCTCTCCCAAGCGGCGATCCATGCAGTGCTGCAGCGTGTAGGAAGGAAGCGGCTCGTCGACCAGCGCGCCGAGCGAATCCATGCGGGGCTTAGTTCGGAGCAGCTGCGCCTGCCCGCCGTCTTGCAGCGCGCCTACGCCACCACGGTCCGTTCTCTGGTGGGAGTGATCGCGGCGCTCGTAGAGCAGATCAGCACAATCGAGGCCGAGTTGGTGAAGCGTCTTGGTCAGCACCCGGATGCGGCGATCTACCTCTCACAGCCTGGCATGGGCGAGATTGTGAGCAGCAGAGTTCTTGGTGAGTTCGGTGACGACCGCGCCCGGTATGGCGGTGCGAAGGCCCGGAGGAACTACGCCGGCACGAGCCCGGTCACGATCGCGTCGGGCTGCAGGTCCACCGTCAGCGCCCGCCACGTGCGCAACACACGGCTGATCGATGCGCTGATGCGTCAGGCCATGTGCGCCCTGCGCAGTTCACCAGGCGCACGGGCGTACTACGACCGCCAACGTGCTCGAGGCGTGCCGCACAACTCCGCTTTGAGACACGTCGCCAACCGGCTCGTCGGCATCCTCCACGGCTGCCTCGCCACCCGCACGACCTACGGCGAAGCCACCGCGTGGGCCCACCACGTCGATCAGGCCGCCTAACTTCCAGGGATGTCTCGGGCTCACAAACCATGATCCACAACGATGAAACGGAGAACGAGCATGAGTATGCAGAATGCAAAAAAGCAGGTAGAGACGAATCTCTACCTGCTTCTTCGGAGTACGCCGCCAGGGACTCGAACCCCGGACCCGCTGATTAAGAGTCCTCAGGTGGGCCACGACGGTGGTGTCGGGTGATGTCGGTGAGTGTTGTTTCTGCACTTCAGGGCCAGGATTCGTCAGGCGCCTCTGCCGCTTCGTGCCGTCCCGTGTCGTCGCAGGTCGGGGATCTCGGGCCCGGCTCGGGCTCTTCGGGCACCGCTTCTGGGGTGCTGCAGGACGTCGAGCGTGTGGTCACGGTGATCATGGCGACGGTGGTCGGGCTGACGTTCCTGTTTGGCTTCGGCAACGTCCTGAACCTCGCCCTCCGGCTCGGTGTCCCGATTTGGGTGGCGCCGCTCATCGCGCCCGCCGTCGACCTTTCTGTCCTTGGTCTACTTCTCGCGACCAGGCACCTGGCCGTGCGCGGTGCGACCGTCGAGGTCTTGCGGCCGCTGCGCCGGTTCACGCTCTTCGTGAGCGCGGTGACGTTGGCGCTCAACATCGCGGACCCGTTGCTGTCCGGCGATTACGGCAAGGCCGCGTTCGACGCGGTCGGTCCGGTGCTGCTGATCGGGTGGGCAGAGGTGGGGCCGGGCATGCTTCAAGCCATCGCTCAGGTGGGGCAGCAGTCTCGTGATGAGGTTGTGGCCCTCGATAGCAAGCAGGGCGTGGCCGACGTCGGGGAGCACCTCGATGACCTTGAGCTCGCTCGGCTGGCTGACGCGAGGCATTGGGCGCTGCATCGGCGGCCGATTGCTGCGGACACCCTGCGCACGCAACTAAAGATCAGCATGGAGCGTGCGCGTGAACTTGTTGTCTCGCTCCGTGCGGAGCTGGCCGAACTGGTGGTTGCGCGTGTGCATTGAATCGCGATTCGCGAATCACTACTCTTCGTCTCATGTCGCTCGCCGAGTGCCCACCTGGTCGAAGGGCGTCGATGTTGCTGTTCGGCAACCGGCACAAGCTGGAGTTGCTGACGGCTTTGGCGCATGCCTCAGACGGGCGTGTGAACCTGTCGGAGCTGGCTGCGGAGCAGCAGGTGGCGCCGAGTGTGTACTACCCGCCGATCAGGGATTTGCTCCAAGCGGGTCTTGTGGAGATGCTTCCACGGACGTTGCCTGATCGACGGCGTTGGTATCGCAGGGTCGAGGGCAAGGTGTGGAAGTCGATGCGGTCATTCACCGCAGAGTTGGCGACGATCGAGGTGAAGGTGTCATGACGACCGCTCTGGCGGCCGCGGTTCGTGCTGCGACGGGCACGGACGGCGCTTCTGCAGCGGCTCTCGATCTGTGGGGAACCAACGTCGCGGTGGTTCGGATGTTCGGGTCGATGGCAGGTGTGGCGTACCTCGAGGATTCTGACGAAACGCGGCGGCGATCATGCGACGGGTGTCGTGGCGCGATGCCGTCCTTGGCCCTGCTGGACTTGCTGATGAACCTGCCGGTAGGACAAGCAGTCGCATGCAACGAGCTGACGGCCGGTCAGCGGAAAATGCTGCGTGCTGCGCCCTCCGGGGCCGTTGAGTTTGACCACGAGCGGGTGATCCGGCGTGCTGTGGCACCGGTCTCCGCGCGGCTGGCCTTAGTGGCCGCGAAGGACTGGAAGGTTGGCCTCGAACGCGCTGGACGGTTCGCGCCGTTTTGTGCGAGGGCTGTGTTGCTGTCGTCGATGCCGGCCGACCAGGACGACTTGCTGATGAGAGCGTCGTTCTACGGCACGGGTGTATGCGTCTTCACCAAAGGAAAGTTGACCATGCTCGTCGAGCCGCAGCCCTATGTGCGCAGGCGGCACACCCCGGCGCAGTGGCGGTTCGCGGAAGAGCTTTACGCCCAGGTCACGGCGCCGTAGCTGGAGCAGGCATAGGGGACCAGGCAGGCAGTTCCGCCCATGCTTTGAGCGGGCGAGGTGCCTTGAACGCGCCGGGCTGCTCGATCTGGGCGTTGATGACGTCGCAGTGGTCGATGGCTGAGGCGCACTTGCGTTGCCACCACTCGGCGCGCTCGAACAGCACACGCTGGCTGAGCAGGTCCGCGATCCAGGAGTTCCAGATGTGCACTCCGTGGGCGTGAGCGGCGAACGTATCGGACTTGGCCAGGAAGGTGTCGAGCCCCCTGCCGTTGCACGCTGAACAGGCGCACGTGATCGGCTGCTGGGCGTTCGCGAAGCGGTCTGCGAGCAGGCTGCCCTTGTGGAAGGTCATGAGGTCGGACAACAGCACGCTGGGGGAGAAGTCTTTCTTCTTGCTCGCGCGGGGGAACTGGCCGAACGGGACGACGTGCCGCAAGCTGCCACCGGTGCCGATCGACGTGGCGAATGCTCCGTGGCTCATGACGTCGAAGGCCGTGAGGTCGGTGCGGAACACGGCGACGTGCCCACCTTCGGCGACGAGCCGCCGCAGGTTCGCGACCGCGGCCCGGTACTTATCCATGGGGTCGAACTGCCCGCCGAGCAGGATCACCTTCGGTACGGGGATCCGCGAGAGGACCGCGAGCAACTGAGGGAAGCTGTCGTTGGTCAGCCAGGCGATGTCGATCGGCACGCTGAACAGTACGTCGTCCCGGCCGAGGTTCGTGACGATGTCGCCCGCGGCTTTCAATGGGTCGGCGTCGCCGGCGAGGAAGTACCCGGTCGGCGTCATGGCCACGGTCGCCCCGGCGTCGATCTGGGCTTGTAGGGCGTCGTCGAGCGAGACCCCGAACAAGCCGTGGTCCTTGGGGAGAACGAAGGGCTCGTCGGTGGTCGCCGCGGCGGCTGAGTAGCCCTCGGGGTCGTGCACCAGTACGCCCTTGTACTGGTTGCGGCGCAGCTCCCGGATGCCCCTCAGGCTCTTGGCGCCGCGCAGCGCAAGGCCGCTCACGTCAGCGGGCAACAGGCTCAGGAGCGGGTATCCGGCGTCGAAGCTGGCGTGCACGAGCATTCGGTCGGTCAACGCGGCAACCGCGCCGGGTGGAGTCAGGGGCTTCGGTGACATGCCGAGGGCCAGCAGGGCGTTGGCTCGGTCGGGCACCGGGGAACCCGGTCGCTGGAGCGGCACAGGGATATCACTGTTCATGACGTGACCTCGGCAGAAGGTGTCGAATGGGGCGGTTCGGGTGCTCCAGCGGGTTGAGATCGAGGTAGAGCCGGCTGAACTCTTCAGTGCGAAGCAGCGTCGCCTGAGCCAAGGACTCGATGTCGCGGCCCTGACTCAACTGTTTGTCGACGGCCGCGCGAACTGCGAAGGGTTTTTCTGCGTCGAGCTTGACGGGTTCGGTGGTGCGGTAGCCGAGGCTCGACATCTCGACCGCGAGCGTGCGGTACTGCCAGTCGCTGATCGCGCTGAGCGTGTGCGCGCGACGCAGGAGAGCCCACATCGACACGCGCCACTGCTCTTTGAGGTCGAGGAGGCGGCTCAGGTCGATCGTTCCGGCAAGAGCATCGCGAATGTCGTTGGCGGGCATCAGGAACTCCGCGGCGAACCGGTTGGCTTGCTTCTCCTGGTCCGGATGTGGCACGGGGTGCATCACCATGTGCCCGAGTTCGTGTGCGAGCGTGAACCTCTGGCGGTTACCCGGTGTGCCTTCGTTCAGCAGGATGATCGGGTCCTCGCCGGGCGGGCAGCTGCTCACTGCGTCCACGGGAACCGACTCGTTGCCCGAGTCGAGAACCGCAGGAGCGATCAGAGAACGGGAGAACACCCAGCCGCCGGCAGCCTCTAAGGTCGTGACCACCGAGCTGAGGGGACCGCGCGGAAGTGCCCACTCGTTCCGCACTGCCCTGGCGGCGTCCTCGGGCGAGGTGTAGTCGTCGACCGTGATGTGCGGGATCTTGAGGTCGGCCACTCGTGGTGCATCGCCGAGCAAACCTCGTAGTTGCACGCGGGTGAGGTTGAGAACGGCATGGATGCGGCGGAGTTCGGGAGCGCCCAGGGCTTGCTTCTTGCGATGATGCACCAGCCCCGGACCGGCGCCGACTTCGCCTTCGTCGAGGGTCAACAGGTCCGCTGGGTAACCGAGTGCGTGGGCGAACAGATCGAGTCGCTCGCCGCTGACGATAAGTTTTCCCGACTCGGCGCGGCTGACGTAGGCCTGGCTGATCTTCGAATCGTCTCGTCCGTCAAGTGCCTTCATCTCTTTCGCGACGTCGCCCTGCCGCCACCCACGCGACTCGCGCGCGAGCACGAGCATGCGGGGCTGAGCACTCGCGATCGAGCTGACGGGCATCAAACCTCCAGAGGATCCTCAAAATAGTACTACGGATTATACCGGATTGCATGCATCGGTTGCGTGCACGCGTGCCGCGCCGGCGGGGGATGATGGCGGTTGAATCTATAGTGGTTTCATAGGCGACTCCGCATCAGAATAGACTAGAATTCGGCATGGGTGAACACTCTGTTTTGGAGTGGTGGCGACGAGTGACTGGGGCCTCTGATGTCTGACATCGAGCAGCACGTTGCGACCAACGTGCGCGAGTTCCGCGAACGCGCTGACATGAGCCAGGAGGAACTGGCCAGGCGTATGAGTGAGCGTGGCTTCGGGTTCAGCCAGGCCACCATCTGGAAGATCGAGAACGGGCAACGGACGGTGAAGATCAGCGAAGCCGTCGTCCTGAGCGAGATCTTCAACCTGCTGTGGATGGACCTGACCAGAGCTCCGCAGGTGAGTCGGCGTCAAGCTGCCGTGGCGCAGGCGCACCGCAACGCATATCAAGCTTTCGGAGCGCTGAAGGAAGCGGCCGCCGAATTCCTCGAAACGCAGCTCAGCCTGTCACTTGCCGTCCGTGAAGCCCAGGATGATGGCCTTACGGTTGCCGAACCTCTGAAGAGCTGGCTTGAGATCCCCGCAGAGCGTGCGGTCCTGGAAGCACGTGTTGAGCAGGAGCAGGGCGACAAGGCGATCAACGAGGTGCACGAGCAGGTCGACATGCTCTTGGCGGCCCTGAGTGAGCACGGCTACAAGACCCCCAGGCCAGAGGACTGGATCTCTTCGGCGGAGTTCTCGGAGGAGTCGGCTGGGCCCGCCGGTTAGACGATCTCAGCGGACGCAGCCAGGCTCGACGCTGTCGAGCCCAGGGTGCCGCTTGGACGACCTGGCCGGGTGGCGAGGCCCAGTTCGTTGAGCTGGAACTGCAGTTCGCACAGAGCCACCGCGTCGCCGTGCGTCGCACCGACCCCGTTGACGTCCAGCACCACCTCGTTGACTTCGGCGGCTTCGTTGACTTGAGTTGGTGTGCGGCCGCCATGCCGGTGGGCGCGGTCGCCTCGGCGGCGGCCCGAATCCTTAGTCCCAGGGATGTCCTCGGGCCCCTCGGGCGCACTTTCCGGCGTGCTCCAGGACGTCGAGCGGGCGGTCACGGTGATCATGGCGACGGTCGTCGGGCTCACCTTCCTCTTCAGTTTCGGCAACGTCCTCAACCGCGCCCTGCGCCTCAGCGTCCCGGTGTGGGTAGCCCCGCTCATAGCGCCTGCGGTCGACCTTCGGTCCTTGGTCTCCTCCTCGCGACGAGGTACCTGGCCTTGCGTGGTGCGTCGGCTGAGGTGTTGCAACCGCTGCGAAGGTTCACGCTCTTCGTGAGAGCGGTGACGTTGGCGCTGAACGTGGCGGATCCGCTGTTGACGGGTGAGTACGGCAAGGCGGCGTTCGACGCTGTGGGGCCGGTGTTGCTGATCGGCTGGGCCGAGGTCGGGGCCCGGCATGCTCCAGGCGACTTCACAGGCTGGCAAGGTACCGCAGGCCACATATGCGAACTTGGATCTTGAAGGCCTGGGACGCAGCGGACCCACAACTGATGCACCCGACGAACATGCGGAGCTTGAACGCGCGCGAGGGGCGGATACCGGCACTGGGCGGCGCACCAGCGACCCATTTCCGCAGACACACTTCGGTCCGATCTGAAGATCAGTATGGATCGCGCCCGAGACCTTGTTGTTGCGCTCCGGGTTGAGCTTGCGCAGGTGGTCGTGGCACGCGCTGGGAGATTGGGCTCGGAGCTTGCCGAGACCGTCCCTTAGGGAAGGAGCCGACGCAAGGTCGGGCTGATTTGCTGGATTCTCACCCCACCGCCGATGGACCGGCTCGCCTTCACATGCCCGTGCGCCTCGAGGAGATGGAGGCACTGGTCAACCACGAACCGGTTGGCATGCGCCTGTGCGGCGAGTTCAGTTAGCGTGTCAGTACCCGACGGCGGGTTGTTGACCAGCGCGGCCATGACTCGTGTGTGGATCTCATCGATGTCAGATACGACGTAGGAGATGCCAGCGCTGTATCCGTCCAGGGTCAGCTCGACATGTCGAACGCTGTTCGTTGCACTCGTCGAGGGGAGCACGTAGTACTGCTCATGAAGAGCGTGAAGCGACTCCTCGATCATGGAACTTCCCAGGCCTGCTTGCACTGCTCTCGACTTGATGTTGTGCAACATGATGACCTTCGTCTGGCCAACCTCCATCGCCTCCCTGATGACCTCGAGCAACAAGAATGAGTCCACTGGCGTCAGACCAGGGACAGGTGCGGAACTCGTGACATACCTTGGCTTTGCTGCCACCGCTGGTCTCGAACTGTTGCCGTGCAGGACATCTGCGATGCGCGCCGCTGCATGACCGACACCCTCAGGCGTGCGCTCGGCGTTGATCCAGACGAGATGATGAAGTGGCGCAGGCATCTCGACCTCGTCGAGGCGGATGGGTATCAACCGCCTTCCGTGTTCGATCCGGTCGACGGTGGCCTTGTCCAGTTCCTCGCGCACCCACCGCTTGGTGATGGACGTTGCTGAGATGATCACCACGACGGCCTGGCTGCGAGAGAGGCCTTCGTCGAAGATCTTCTGAACTAAGCTGTCACCCGGCTTGATCTCCCACTTGTCCAGCCATGGGTCGACGCCAAGCTGTGCGAGGGCACGACCGAGTGGCTCGGCGAAGGAGTCTTTGTCCTCGCTGGCATGTGACAAGAACGCGATCGGCGCGTCTTCCGACTGTTCAGCGGCCATCCCAAGAGCATGACGGAACGTCGGGCAGGGCGTACGCGACACACCAGGAGGCGGCGCGACCCAGGTCGTTACTCGTCAACGCGCGCAGCTCTCCAGTCGCTGTTCCGGTTCACAGGTCGGCGCGACGAACGAAAGAGTCGCGCTGGCCGTGTTCTGGGGCGCTGCGCTATCCCTCCTGTACGCGTGATCGGCAGGACCGCCGAAACCGCGGTGGCGAGTTCGCCCAGCTTGTCGATGTGCCGGTGTAGGTGGCGTCGCTCATCGCTTCAGCCGTGGCGGCCCATGCAGCATGCAACGTGGCGGCAATCGAGAAGTCGCAGTGAGTATGCAGAGGAACGTCTCCTGGTGGAGCAGGTGACAAAGCGGTTTCTGGCGTTGCGGGGGATGGCGCTCCTGTGATCACTGACCCACTGCACGTCACCCATGACTCCCACACCCGACGACACCGTGGTCTATATGCGCTTGGCGAACGCGCTGCCGCCGAACTCAATCAACGCTGATACGCACCCACGTGACAAGCACGAGGCAAGCCGAGTTTGCTTCGCATCCCGCGAAGAACCGACGTGAAAGCATCATTTTGTGCAACCGGGCTAGCGTGCTTACCTGGATCGATGTCATATGGTCGAACTAGAGCAAGGTGCGGGCGCCGACGGTTACCATCCGAACACGTGGGCTAGCGACCTGGAAACCAGGCTTTGAAATGGCCCTGTCACTCCACAAGCGAGGTGCGAAATCCGTAACCAGGAAGATTTGGCTGAGAAAAGTCCTAGCACTCTCGGTGTCGAGATTGAGGACCACGAGCTAGGTGGCATCGCCGGAGGATCCGAGCCGCCTGCTCGCCCAACCGACTAGTGGCACCCTAAGGTCATTGTGGAAACATGCTGGATAGGTGTGCTGTAGTAAACTGGTAATGGGACCGGTTCGTGGAGCAGAACGCGTAGGTCGAGTGCCTCACAACAGCTGGCGGTAGTCGAGAACGTCGTCGGCTTCACTGGTGAATTCAGTCCCATACTGCTGGCAGTGCTAAGAAGATAAACCTGCTGCCAGTCTCGCAATACCAGATAAAACTTCTCAAGTCCGTTAAGTTCAGGCAACTCACTCAGAGGCACTCGTAGCGCCGTCGCTTCACTACCTCGGAGCACACCCGTATCTGAGCTTCGCGCCGTCGATCCATGCAGCCGCTCTCGACGCTCGGGCATAAGGGAGTTCAGTGAGCCGGCACCGCTCGAAGGGCTGGTCCAAGAGGAACTGGTCGAGACCGTTGCGGCTGGTCAGCACCATCGTGCCGATCCGGAGACAGCCCCAGAACGGTGCATAGTGCGCATCGCTGCCCGCAAGACTACAGGCGCGGGCTGCTGAACCGGTGAGATGACGATCCCGCAGATGACGGATCGACGGCTGATCCAGCGCTTGGCGGCCGGGCGGGAACGCTAAGGGCGCTTGCGGGCCAGAGTGGTTGTCCGTGGCGGCCAGCTCGGTTCTAGCTCCGCCACTTCACCGCTGGAGGAACGATGGCAGCAGGGCAGCGAGGTGCCCTTCGGAAGATCGCCACGCTTGTGTCGATGGCAGGGCTCATCGCCACGGCGACATCGATCGCCCAGGCCGAGGAGCCCCGGACGCAGCGGGGTGAACGAGGTCAGAGCGTGACGCTGATCACCGGCGATCGGGTACGGGTCGCCGGCGGGCAGGTCGTCGGGTATGTGCCGGGGCCTGGCCGGTCGAAGGTGCCGGTGCACCGGTTCGAGGAGAACGGCCATCAGTTCGCCGTTCCTTCCGACGCGGAACCGCTGGTGCTGAGCGGAAAGCTCGACCGGCGTCTGTTCGACGTCACGTCACTGCTGGAGTTCGGCTACGACGACTCGATGCGGGACACGGTGCCGGTGATCGTGCGCTCGGCGGCGGGCGCGCGATCGAGCGGTGTGCCGGCTTTGTCCGGGGAGCAGCAGGTTTCGGCACTCGGTGCGGTCAGCGGAGACGTGCGGAAGTCCGGCAGCGCTTGGGAGGCGTTGCGCGGCGGCGCGATCGACAAGGTGTGGCTGGACGGCGTGCGCAAGCCGTCCCTCGACCGCAGCACCACGCAGATCGGTGCGCCGCAGGCATGGCAGGCCGGGCTCACCGGCAAGGGTGTGAAGGTCGCGGTGCTCGACACCGGTGTCGACGAGAAGCACCCGGACCTGGCCGGCCGTCAGGTCGCCGAACAGAACTTCACCCCTGACCCCGATGCCACCGACGACGCCGGTCACGGCACGCACGTCGCGGCGACGATAGCGAGCAATGGCCAGAAGTACCGTGGGGTCGCGCCGGACGCGCAGATCCTCGACGGCAAAGTGTGCGTCGTCCAAGGTTGCGCCGAGTCGTGGATCCTGGCCGGGATGCAGTGGGCGGTGGATCAGGGTGCCGCACTGGTAAACATGAGCCTCGGCGGCATGGACACGCCGCAGGTCGACCCGGTCGAGGAGGCGCTCGACCGGCTTTCCCGTGAGAGCGGTGCGTTGTTCGTCGTAGCGGCGGGCAATGAGGGACCAGACGCGGGTACGGTCGGTTCTCCCGGCAGCGCCGAGGAGGCGCTGACTGTCGGTTCGGTGGACAGGAACGACATGATCGCCGACCGGTCCAGCCGCGGCCCCACGGCGGACGGCGGTGTGAAGCCGGACGTCACTGCGCCCGGTGTGGGCATCGTCGCTGCGAAGGCTGGAACGGACGATCACGTCGCGATGTCCGGCACGTCGATGGCTACACCGCACGTCGCCGGGGTCGCGGCACTGCTCAAGCAGCAGCACCCGGAGTGGTCGGGTCAGCGGATCAAAGCGCAGGTGATGGCCTCGGCGAGGGCGAATCCATCGCTCAAGGTGTTCGACCAGGGAACAGGCCGGGTCGATGTGCCACGAGCGCTGGCGCAACCGGTGACCGTCGAACCCGGCAACGTCAACTTCGGCCTGCGGCAGTGGCCGCACGACGACGACGAGAAGATCGTGCGCGAGCTCACCTACCGCAACTCCGGTTCCGAACCCGTGACGCTCGGCTTGCACGCGGACATCAGCGGACCCGGCGGCAAGGCACCCGCGGGCATGTTCACCTTGTCCCACAACGAGATCACCGTCCCCGCAGGTGGCGAGGTCAAGGTCGTGCTCACGGCGGACACCACGGTGAACGCGCCGGACGGTGCCTACGGCGGCGAGGTGGTGACCTCCACCGGAGTGCGCACGCTGGTCGGTGTCACCCGCGAGATCGAGAGCTACGACGTCCCATTCACCGTTCTCGGTGCCGACGGTCTGCCGACTAACAACTACAAGACCGTCTTCATCAACGCCGACACCGGCCGCCGGTACGAGGCGATGGGGGCGCTCGGTGTGCGGCAGCTGCGCCTGCCCAAGGGCGACTACCTGGTCCGGTCGATGATCGACATGGGTGAGGAGCGTTTCGCCTACGTCGTGCAGCCGCGCTTCTACCCGGCGAACGGGGCCGCGCTCACGTTCGACGCCAGGGCCGCGAAACCCGTGGTGCTCAAGACTCCTGATCCGAACGCCATAGCCAAGACCGCCACGATCACGTTCGCCCGCAAGGTAAAGGGCGAGCTGCGCACCGACTCCTGGGGGTTCGACACCCTGGCCGGCTACGTGTGGACCGCGCAGCTCGGACCAGGCACACCGGACTTCTCGACGTCGTTCTCCGAGCAGTTCGCCGGCACCCCACGCGACGCCAAGACCACGGTGAACTACCGTCTTATGTGGACCGAACGGGAACGCGTGCCAACCGGGTACGAGCGCACTGCCGCGCCGACCGAGCTCGCCGAGATGACGATCGGCTTCCGCACAGAAGGCTCCGGCAGCTTTTACACCGTCGGAGCGGAACCGAGGCCGGAGCACGGCGTGGGCCTCGACGACCAGCCCATGCCGGTGCCCGACGGCGGCCGTGCCGTCGAGCTGGTGACGGCCGCCGGCGTTCAGTGGTCCTGGAACTACGAACGCAGCAACGAGACAGGTCTCCAGTACGCGACCCGCACGCCGTTCCGTCCCGTGCGCGCGGGCGAGAAGTACACGCTGACGCTGGGCGCCCCGGTGTTGGGACCGTCCGTCTCACCGGGCCTCCGCCGCACGCTCGACCGGCACGGCGACAACATGATGATCGGGTCGCCCCTTTTCGCCGACAGCAACGGCGGCCACGGCACCAGCGCGACGACAACCGCGCGGATCACGCTGTCCAGGGACGGCACGATGATTGGTGAGGCGACCGGGCGCACGTGGAGGTACTTCACCGTCCCACCAGGAGAAGGCGCTTACCGCGCCGAGATGGAGCAGACTCGCGAGAGCGAGTTGTCGCCGAAGGTCACCGCAGCATGGACCTTCAAGTCCGCGCACACCGCCAAGCTGACCACGTTGCCGCAGACCGTGGTTCGCTTCGTGCCCGAACTCGACGGCAACGGCACCGCGCACGGCCGTGTGCTCGTCGTGCCGCTGAAGGTCGAGCAGCAGACCGGCACGCCGAAGGTGCGCGAGATCGTGGTCGAGGCGTCCTTCGACGACGGCAAGACGTGGCAGCGGGCCCCGGTGGGCGGTGGACACGCGGTGGTGCGGCACGCGAAGGACGCGAAGTTCGTCTCACTGCGGGCCAAGACCACTGACGCGGCAGGTAACACGGGTGAGGTGACGATCATCCGCGCCTACCGGGTCGCGGCCTGATCACTCGACGAATAGCGCCAGGCCCGCCGACCAGCATCGGATTCGAGCTCCGCGCGGTCCCGTGCCGCAGCACCCCAGAGCCCTCGATCTCGATCCTGCTCGGCGGGGCTGACCATTCCCGGAGTTCATGCTTCGACTCCCACATCCGCGACCGATTCCGTAGCAGCGGCACTTCGACCGCCCGTGCGACCCCGTGGAAGTCGCACGGACTACAACCCGGCTCGTCCCGCTAGCCACGACCGCGGGAATCGTCCCAGCGCTCGAGTTTGGGAAAGCCTTGGCCGATCGAGCCTCCGCGTCCAGTGGTGCGCCAGTGAGCGGTCTCGCGGGCTCGTCCGGACCGTCGCACGTACGACGCACACTGGACCTGAGGCGGACCGAGACACCCGGCCTCGGCGAAATGCCTGTCGTGCAACGAAAACACCGGTATCAACGCGCTACGCGGTGGTGCTGCTCGACTCCGACGGCAGGCTCACCGACCAGAGGCTGTTCTCACAGCTGGGGGGATACCGGGAACACGAGTCGGTATCAGCGTGAGCGACTGCCACGAAATCGTCGTACGCCGTGACGACCAGGGCTATTGGACGCTGATCATGAGTTCAGGATACTTAGATGGAAAAATGCAGGCACGGGTTGATGGAGGAAGCGACGGGTGAGGAAAAGCTCGCCGCCGATCCTTCGATGGGTGATTCTGGCGTTGGCGTGGGTGACGAGGCCCAGCCCAACTCCGGTTGCCCGTCCTTCGCGAAGACAGCACCTGCTATGTCGGCGAACGGCTGCTGTTTGCTTAGCTTTGCTGGCGTGAACCGATGTGATGAAGAGGCTGGCTGTGAATGGTTGTCGCTGTCCTGACTGTTGGCCAAGAGATGGCTCGGCTTCCATATCGCCACTGCCCTTGAACAGACCTAGCCCGGCCGCTCGGAGATCACCCGGCTGCCCAGCAGCCGCTTACGCTGGTGAATCGCCCGCGCTCAGGACAATGGTCTGTATGGTTCGCCGGCGTCTTGCCGCACCACAGTGAGGTGCCGGGTTCGGGCTTCTGGCGCTTGCTCGCCAGGGGCGGTGCGTTGCCGGGCGCTCGGTTCGGGATCACGTCTACCGCCTGCTGCTCGCGGACGAGCCCAACGACCTCAAAGTCGTCAACAAGCCGCTTGACCAGTTATGCATGGACGCGGACGCACACGATCAGTCGATAGCGGCGCTGGACCGCTGGGCGGAAATCGTGGCCTGGCAATGGCGGCTCCTCGGGGCCGAAGCCGCCGAGGCCCGGTACTACCTGGGGTTGGGCCCAACAAGTACGTCCACGCGTTGCGCGGCGGAATCTCTCCGGATCTTGCCGCCGAACTGCTATCCGCGTCCGACCAGCGACGGCGATGGTCCTGGCCGAAGAGGCGATGGCCCGGTTCCGGCGCAGCCTCGAACTCAACCCGGACGGGCCAGAGCTGAGGGACGATCTTCCCGACGGCGGCCATCGATAGCTTTCCCGCCATCTTGAGGGTCGGATACCGGCGAAGTATGTCCACATCAGATCATCACCACGACTGGCCTCAGCGCTACATGTCACGGAGGTGCTGGCCGTCTTGATCGTGGTGTCGAGCGCCGCTCGACGAGTGTTGTGTGGAGGCCGTACACGACGCGACACCGGGTTTTGCGGCCACCCACGCGGCCGCCGTGATGTTGACATAGCGTGGATGAAGGGGGCGTCGTGCCGCCGGTTACGGTTCGCCCTGCAGCGCTGGCGCGTCTGCAGGGCGAACATTCTGGAACCGTATTAGCGCGCTGATCCCATGATCATCATGTAGTCGATGCCGCCGGCCGTGGTAGGTCGGAGAAGCTCATCGATGCTGCGGTAGTTCTGGCCGTTGATGGCGAACGGGGAACGCCCGACTCCCGGGTTTTCCCTGTTGTCCGCGGCTCGGTGAACCCAGCGGGAGATTGAACGCCACTGCTCCTCCACGACCAGGGATCGATCCGGGAGCGGCCTATCTGCCGTGGTTTGTGCAAGCCCAGACCAGACGTCGCCCGCAACCTGGTCGCTGGTCGCGGCTCCGACGGTCAGTTGCCAGATGACAATGAAAGCCTCCTGCCACAGCCGCTGGGCGGTCGAGCTCATGTTCGGGGTGAAGTGCCAGAAGTTCGTAAACCCCCGAGTCATGGCGCCACGAGTAAGAAGAGTGTGTTGGAAGACGGAGCTTGACAGGTTCAGGAAGTCGCCACTGAACGGGAGCTCTTGCACCGCGACCGGGTGTCCCATGTCCTGTGACATGAGGTCTCGGAGCGTCCGATGCGTGTTGCTGAAACCCCACAGCGTGGCGGGCTGATTTGATCCGTTCGGCGTCCAGAAGCCCAGCATCTGAAGGGATTCTGAATCGAAGTAGACCGCCCCATCAACCCGTCCGTGGAAAGTAAATGCGACCTCGACCATACGAGTGTAGGTTCCGGGACGGTCCTCGGTTTCACCCGCGTTGTATGGTCCATAGTGGTGACCGACGGCACTTCTGACCCGGTCGAGCATGTTGCGCCAAGCAGGACGTGCCTGGAGGTAAAAGCCTCCGCCGATAAGGTCGGCGATATCCCACTCGATGCGAGTTCGGATACGTGTGGTGTCGGCCTGTGCCACGGGTGTGGTGACCGCTATGCTAGTCATAATCGCCAGCAGCGATACCACGACGCATTTCCATCTCGATACGTGAGATGTCTTTGATTGCAACGTCAAGCCTCCTTGGCGAGAATTCCACCGGTACTGTTTGGATGGTGTGGTGAAGTGGTGCGTCGATCACGTGATGCGGGCAGCAGTGCGTGGGCGTTGTCGCCGGTCTGTCTCGAAAACTGCCCTATCGTGCCCTGTTGCGCCTTCAATTCTGACTTCGGTGCTGACGTCGGATTGTTGCTTTGAGTGCTTTCAGGCCTCTGTATAACTCAGACATTATTTGCGAGGTGGCCTAAGGTTGCCTTCGTCGCCACCTGCAATGTCCATCTCTTCTTCCCGAAGGGCGCTAGGCTCTACGTCCTCTGTCATACCGTCTTCCATGCTGGTTGCGGGCTTTTCTTATGTCATTTTTCCTCCTGACATGTGTGTCAGACACTCGCTGTAGGAGTACGAATCGCGGCGCCCCGGAGGGGTGGCCTGTTGTAAGACAATTCCATACGTGGGGCGGTTTTGGTGTCAACCACGTCCGTCGGCTTTCGTGAAATCATGCAATTCTGCCGAGGACCTGTCATGAGCTCATGATGCTTAGGTGTAAAAATGCAGACACGGCTTGATGGAAGAAGAGGCGGGTGAGGAAAAGCTCGCCGCCGGTCCTTGTTGGTGATTTTGCGTTGGAGTAGGTCGCGAGCTCCAGCTCGGCGCCGGTTATCCGTCCTTCGCGAGACAGCCTTTGCTATATCGGCGAACGGCTGCCATTTGCTTGACTTTGCTGGCGTCGGCGAAGCGGGATTCCATGCCCATCGGTGACCTGGCACGATTGACTGGTTTTCGCACCCGTTTTGGGCCGCCTCGAGGGCACACACGTGCGAGCTGTCGATTTCCGCTCGCGAGCAGTCCAGTGTGCGCCGCGTTGAACTCTCGGCGGGCAGGTTCTCGTACAGCCGCTGTCAGAGTCCGGCCTGGCGTCAGTTCCGCAATTGCCACCACGCGGTCATGTCGCAACCGAAGCCGAGTTCCTGGGACGGGAAATTCCCACTGGATCCCCGTATATAGAGCGCGAACAGGATGGGGCATAACGCCTTGCGGTCAGTCAATCGCAGCATCCCGGACGATCCGCGTGACAAGGGAGATCACTGGGTGCAGTAGCTCGGATCTGTACCCACGATTCATCGGACACGATCCAAGGAAACTGATCGCCCTTCCTTACGCTAAGGTTGACGCACCGATTACAACCTTATTACAAGATCATTCTGTTGGGAGTTCTTAGGCAATGTACTTGGTCGGCTGCATAGCAGATCGCCACTCCCACCTGTCCGGCTTCCGGGTGGTGTCAGAGCTGAAGTGCACCGACTCCCCGATCACCGGCCTGGGCCTGCGGACGTTGAGCGAGGTGA
>NZ_JBEXPJ010000111.1:0-29167 GCF_040611995.1 Lentzea sp. NPDC006480 | reverse complement strand
CTGAACCGCGACTGCCGCTTGTAGTTGCGATAGCCGAAGTCGTGTCGGTGGCAGGCCGGCAGGAACTTGAAGCCGAAGGGGTTGTCCGGCGAGTAGTCGATGGCGGCGCGGGCTCGGGCACGGGCGCCGCCGCCGTTGCCGGAGACCTGCGGGAGGGTCTGCGGGGCCGCGGCCAGGGCCACCGGGATCTCGGGCTCGGCAGGCTCTGGCTCGGCGGCTTCTACCTGGAGGTTGAAGAGGAAGCCGACGGTTTCCTCCTTCAACGCGTCGAGCATCGCGTTGAACATCTCGAAGCCCTCGCGCTGGTACTCGATGAGGGGGTCGCGCTGCGCCATGGCGCGCAGGCCGATGCCCTCCTTCAAGTAGTCCATTTCGTACAGGTGCTCGCGCCACTTGCGGTCCAGGACGGACAGCAGGACGCGGCGCTCCAGCTCGCGGGTGGCGCCTTCGCCGACGCGGGCGTCGATGTCGTCCTCGCGGGCCTGGTAGGCGTCGAGGGCGTCGGTGACGAGGAGCTCGCGCAGGTACTCGCGAGTGATGTCCTCATCGGACTCGAGCAGTTCCTTGATGTCCAGCTTGACCGGGTACAGGGTCTTGAGCGCCGTCCACAGCTTCTCGAAGTCCCAGTCCTCGGCGTAGCCGTCGGCGGTGGCGCCGTTGACGTACTCCTCGACCACGCTGACGATCATGTGCTGGACCTGTTCCTTCAGGTCCTCGCCCGCGAGAACGCGGTGGCGCTCGGCGTAGATCACCGTGCGCTGGCGGTTCATGACCTCGTCGTACTTGAGGACGTTCTTGCGGATCTCGAAGTTCTGCTGCTCGACCTGGGTCTGCGCGCTGCGGATGGCGCGGGTGACCATCTTGTGCTCGATCGGCACGTCGTCCGGCACGTTCAGGCGCGTCATGACCATCTCGACCATGGACGCGTTGAAGCGGCGCATCAGCTCGTCCTGCAGCGACAGGTAGAAGCGCGACTCGCCGGGGTCGCCCTGACGGCCGGTGCGGCCGCGGAGCTGGTTGTCGATGCGGCGGGACTCGTGGCGCTCGGTGCCCAGGACGTAGAGGCCACCGGCCTCGCGGACCTCGTCGGCCTCGGCCTTGCCCAGGGTCGTGAGCTCCTCGACGACCTTGGCCCACTCGGCCTCGTACTCCTCCGGCGTCTCCACCGGGTCGAGGCCGCGCTCGCGCAGCTCGTGGTCGGCGATGATGTCCGGGTTGCCGCCCAGCACGATGTCGGTACCGCGGCCGGCCATGTTCGTCGCGACCGTGACGGCGCCCTTGCGGCCCGCCTTCGCGATGATCAGCGCCTCGCGGTCGTGGTGCTTCGCGTTCAGGACCTCGTGCGGGATTCCCCTGCGCACCAACAGCTTCGACAGGTACTCGGAGCGCTCGACGCTCGTCGTGCCGATCAGGACCGGCTGGCCCTTCTCGTGCTTCTCGGCGATGTCGTCCGCAACGGCGTCGAACTTCGCCTCCTCGCTCTTGTAGACGAGGTCGGGCTGGTCGGTGCGCTGCGGCGGGCGGTTCGTCGGGATCGGGACGACGCCCAGCTTGTAGGTCTGGTGGAACTCGGCCGCCTCGGTCTCGGCGGTACCGGTCATGCCGCCGAGCTTCTCGTAGAGGCGGAAGTAGTTCTGCAGCGTGATCGTGGCGAGAGTCTGGTTCTCCGCCTTGATCTCCACGCCCTCCTTGGCCTCGATGGCCTGGTGCATGCCCTCGTTGTAGCGACGACCGGCGAGCACACGACCCGTGAACTCGTCCACGATCATCACTTCACCGTTGCGGAGGATGTAGTCCTTGTCGCGGTTGTAGAGCTCCTTCGCCTTGAGGGCGTTGTTCAGGTAGCCCACCAACGGCGTGTTGGCCGCCTCGTACAGGTTGTCGATGCCGAGCTGGTCCTCGATGAACTCCACACCGAGCTCGGTGACGGCGACCGTGCGCTTCTTCTCGTCGTACTGGTAGTGGTACGACTTCGACTTCTCCTCGATGACCTCGATGCGGTCCTTCTGGGAGAGCTGGGTGACGTCGATGCCGCGCATCCGCGGGGCCAGGCGCGCGAACTCCGTGTACCAACGCGCCGACTGCTCGGCCGGGCCGGAGATGATCAGCGGCGTGCGGGCCTCGTCGATCAGGATCGAGTCGACCTCGTCGACGATCGCGTAGTGGTGGCCGCGCTGCACGCACTCGTCCAGGCTCCACGCCATGTTGTCGCGCAGGTAGTCGAAGCCGAACTCGTTGTTCGTGCCGTACGTGATGTCCGAGTTGTACGCGACACGACGCTGCTCCGGCGTCATCTCGGAGAGGATCGCGCCGACGGTCATGCCCAGGAAGCGGTGGACGCGGCCCATCCAGTCCGCGTCGCGCTTGGCCAGGTAGTCGTTCGTCGTGATGACGTGGACGCCCTTGCCCGCGATGGCGTTGAGGTAGACCGGCATGACCGAGGTCAGGGTCTTGCCCTCACCGGTGCGCATCTCGGCGATCTGCCCGAGGTGCAGCGCCGCGCCACCCATGAGCTGAACGTCGTAGGGGCGCTGGCCCAGCGTGCGCTTCGCGGCCTCGCGGGCCACGGCGAACGCCTCGGGCAGCAGCTCGTCCAGCGACTCGCCCTCGGCGTAGCGCTTGCGGAACTCCTCGGTTTTGGCGCGCAACTCGGCGTCGCTGAGGTCGACCACGTCATCTTCGAGGCCGTTGATGGCGTGTGCGATGTTGCGGAGGCGCTTGAGCATCTTGCCCTCGCCGGAGCGGAGCAGTCGGGACAGCACCATCTGGATAGACCTCATCACCTGTATCGCGGCGCGCCCACGTCGGACGCCTTTCCCCTGCCCATCGTAGGCAAGTCGCCAAGATGTGCGCACAGACACAGGCGGATTGGTCTCCCTGACCTGGTATGTGCAGGTCAGGTGCCGTTCTGCGATCAACGCAGGCTGCCTGTCGCCGGTGCCCCCGAGCTCGGCTACTGGAGTGGTGAACGCATGAGGGCCGCGTAAAGGTTCCTGGTGGGGCGAGATTCACCTTCACGGTGAAACTTTCGGGCGCCGAACGGCGGTAGACGCACACCGCCGCCCCGCACACGAGGGGTGCGGGGCGGCGGCGGTCGAAGGTGTGGTTACCGGTGTCAGGCGAGCCTGATCACGCCGTAGTCGAATCCCTTCCGGCGATAGACGACGCTCGGGCGCCCGCTGTCGGTGTCGGCGAACAGGTAGAAGTCGTGTCCGACCAGTTCCATCTCGTAGAGGGCCTGGTCGACGGTCATCGGTTTGGCGGCGTGCTCCTTTTCGCGTACGACGCGTCCGGGCAACTTGTCGTCGAGGCCGTCGTCCCACCGCTGCGCGGGCACTTCCGCCATGCCCTCGTAGTCGGCCTCGGGTGCGTCCAACACCGCGGTCTTCGCGCGGCGCGACGTCATTGCTTCGCCAGCGGCGGAGGAGTCCCCCAGTCCGCTTGTCGCTTCTGCCACCGAGATCGGGGCCCGCGCCCCGTGGTGGACTCGCCTGCGGTCGTGCGACCGACGCAGGCGGTTCTCGAGCTTCGCGACCGCAGAATCGAGCGCGGCGTAGAAGTCACCCGCGCAGGCTTCGGAACGGATGACTGGTCCCCGCCCCTTGCCGGTGATTTCGACCCGCTGGCAGTTCTTCGACTGGCGGCGGTTCGGCTCGTGGAAAAGCTCCACGTCGAAGCGGATGACCTTGCGGTCGTAGCGCTCAAGCCGGGCCAGCTTTTCGGCGACGTGCACCCTGTAGTGATCGGGCACCTCGACGTTGCGGCCCTTAACGACGATGTCCATACACGACCTCCCTCGCTTTGCTGCGAGCTTTGGCTGGACTGAATTCAGAGCGCCGTGGCGATCATGGATCGCGCTTGTGTCGCAGAGGGTCGTCTCCCTCGGCTCTCACGGCGCCAGGGTCATGGGCTGTTCGCCTCCTCCCCGCGGGCCGGGAACGCTGATAGCGGTGCACGTTAGCTTGGGATTCACCGTCGCGTAAGCCCCCTTGCCGGGGGAACGACCAGTTTTTTTGGTGACTACGCAGCGCGACGACAGCGCGTTGCGAGTCGTGTCCCGAGCGTGCCACGAACCCGGCTCACCGGCATCTCGCTCACCCGTCCGGCGCAGCCCCGGACCGGCACTCGACGGCAGTCTCGCTGCGTCGAACGGGTCCAGGTGCGGCCTCATACCCAGCCAACGGGCGACCCGCGCGTCATGTTCCCGAAACCTCGAAGAGATCGATTCCGATGCGCTCAGCTGCCTTCCGGGCACTTCTTCCAACAGAACTGATCGGTATCGATGACCGATCACGGGGCAGTCACGCCCGGCTGAACGGGGGATTTCGCCCAATGACGGACAACACCGTTGATCTCCACTGCGACCGGACACCGTGGCATTCCAAGGAATAACCGCTGGTCAGCTCCACATGTGAATAGTCGTTAACAAGGACCTGACGGTCTGGCCTCACGCTCGGACCCCTCCGGACTGACGGCTCGGGTGCTCATGCGGCCGGGTTCCCCCGTACTGAGACGTCCAACCTGCGGACGCCTCAGTTCTGAAACATTCGCTCACCAGACGCTGGGACGAACGGGGCGAAACGAGTTGGCGGATCTTGGTGTGTCGTCACAGAACTTGCGACGAACTGGGCCGATGCGTCCTACCTGGACCCAACGGTGATCCACAACGAAACAGGAACTTCACCCTTGTGGGCGGTGCCGAAAGTCCCCAGACGCGGACCTCCGTTTTTTGTCAGACCTCGTCGCCATGCTTGTCCCATGACCGCACTCGACCTGCTGCTGCCGTCCAACTGCGCCGGCTGCGGCCGCCCCGGCACCGCCTGCTGCGCCACGTGTCTCGACGTTTTCGGGCCGCCAGAGCGAATCCACGTGCCCGGTGTCGGGCCTCCTGTGTGGGCGCTGGCCGCCTATCACGGTCCCGCAAGGGAACTCGTGCTCGCCTTCAAGGAACGGGGCGCACGGGCGCTTGTGGCCTGGTTCAGCGCCATCGTGGCCGCTGCTCTCATCACGGTGGGCCCACGCCCGTGGACGCTCGTCCCGGCCCCGTCACGACGAAGTGCCGCGCGCGAGAGGGGCGGCGACCACATGGTGAGAATCGCCCGGGCCGTCGAGATCGCTGAGGTGGCCCCGATCCTGAGTCTCGCGCCGGGTGTGCGGGACTCGGTCGGGCTCGGGGTCGAGGAACGAAGACAGAACCTGGAGGGGCGGGTTCTGGTCCACGGCAGACCGCCGCCGGGCACGACCGTGCTCATCGACGACGTGATCACGACGGGTGCGACCGCGGCGGCCTGTGTTAGGGCTTTGCGTCGTGCCGGAGTGCGCACGCAGGCCGTGCTCGCGCTGACCTCAGCCCGGCCGGCTCAGCCCGGGTAGAAGACCAGCGCGCCCGCCGGCACCCGAAGCGAGCTCGACTTCCACACGTCCGTGATGTCCGACGCCGACCACAAGCCCGACGGGTCGATCACCTGCACCTGACGGGCGGGCGCCGCGGCCACCGAGCTCACCGGAACGTTGAGGTTCGACTGGCTGTAGCGCTCCAGCTTGAAGCCGTCCGTGTTGACCTTCGTGACGGGCAGCGCGGGCATGGAGGAGGAAACGACCAGCACGTCCTGGGAGAGCCAGTCGATCGACTGCACGGCCGACCCCAGCGTGGACTGCTGGAGCTGGCGGGGCGTGCGCAGGGCCACGTCCTGGTCGTTGCGGACCACGGACGCGAGGTAGAGCTTGCCGCCGATCACCAGGGCCGCGCGGGTGCCGTCGCGGGACAGGCGCAGGTCGGAGATCGGGCCGAACTGGCCCAGCTCGGTGATGTTGACGGCCTTGTTGGTCCAGCTGCCGTTGTCGGAGCGGGTCACGCGGGCGACGGAAGTGCCGTCGACCACGGTCCAGACCTCGGAACCAGGTTCCTTGGGGCCGCTGGACAACAGCCACGTGGGGCGCGAAAGCGAGTTCGCCTTGACGTCCACATCGGACAGCTCCTGCTCCACCTCCCCCACGCGCAACCGCATCGAGCCGCCGGAGCGGGAGACCACGGCCAGCCGCGAGCCGTCCAGCGACTGCGCCGCCGACACCGCGCCGTACGTGCCGCTGCCCGCCGGGCCCTTGATCGGGTTGCCGTCGGCCAGCGACTTGATCGCCCCGTCCGCCACGAGCATGCCCTGGAGGTTCGAATTCAGCGCCAGCAACGACTCGCCCGCGGTCGCCGACACGTCGGACGGCCGGTAGTCCCGCTGGTCCGGCAGGATCTGCTGACCGTCGACGAGCACGCGCACCCGCGACGTCGTGACGCCGGAGAGCGATTTCACGACCTGCGCGACGATCTGCTTGTTCTTCTCGGGCGTCAGGTCCTTGCCCACCTTGGTGAGGTTGACCTCGAGCGCCCCGTCGTCGGCTTCCCGCGTGTCCGAGAACGTGTCCGCGTCCGTGGGGATCGCGCTCTTCAACGTGTCCCGCACGGTGTCGGCGGGGCCCTTGATCAGCAGCTCCGTGACACGCGTGGGAATGCTGATGGCCGGCGGGACGACGACGTACCGCGGATCCGGCACCAGCACGGTGAACTCGGGGTTGTAGAAGTACAAAGTCACGCGGCGGTAGTTGTTGTTGAAGATGTTCAGCGGCAGGAAGACGGCCGGCGGCGCTTCCGAGATGCGCCACTGGTTGTCGCTGTTGCGCTCCACCTTCAACGGCTCGCGCAGGTCGCCGAGCTCCGGCACGAACGCGTTGTCGCCGCCCAGCCGGCCGACGCGCTTTCCCTGCAGCAGCACGATCTGCGTCTTGTCGGCGGGCGCCTGCGAGATCGGCACGGTCGAGAACGCCGACTCGATGATCACGGGGTTCTTGGTGACGGTCCAGTTCTTGCTGGCTTCCGGCGTCAGGTAGGCGCGGGCGGCCGCGTAGTCACCGTCCGGGTTCGACGTCGCGTCGATGAAGTCGCGCACGAGCTGGAACGGGTCGATGCCCTGCCTCGGTTCCGGCGCGGCGAGGGTGTTGCTGACCTTGTTGTCCTTCGGCCCGATCGGCTTCGGCTGGGTGTTCGTCGGGATCGCCGCGCACCCCGCGAGAGACACGAGGACGAGAACCAGCAACGCCAGCCGTTTCACCGCACTTCCTCCGAAACCTCAGACGCGGGCGTTCCGTCCACCGGCTCCGCGGGCTGCCAGGTGATCTCGGCCTCGGTCAGCTCGACTTCTTCCGGCTCCTCCGGCACGGCCGGTTCCTCCACCACCGCAACGGGTTCCAGCGCGATCGCGGGAGCCAGGGGCAGCGGGCTGTGGCGCACTTCCTCGCCGTGCCGGCGCGGCAGCGTCAGCCGGAACACGGCGCCGTGGCCGGGTTCGCCCCACGCCTCCAGCCAGCCTCCGTGCAGCCGCGCGTCCTCCAGCGAGATCGACAGGCCCAGACCGGTACCGCCGGTGCGGCGGTTGCGCGACGGGTCGGCGCGCCAGAACCGGCTGAACACCAGCTCGGCCTCGCCCTGCCGCAAGCCGACCCCGTGGTCCCGCACGGTGATCGCGACGGCGTCGTCGTTGCCGCGCATGGTGAGCTCGACCGGCTGGCCCTCGCCGTGGTCGATGGCGTTGGCGAGCAGGTTGCGCAGAATCCGCTCCACCCGGCGGGAATCCAGCTCGGCCACCAGTTCCGAGTCCGGCAGGTCCAGCACCACCGGCGAACCGGCGCTCGTCGAGATCGCGCGCACCGAGTCGTGCGCGCGGCGGGCCAGCACGCGGATGTCGACCTGCTCGGCGGTCAGCTCCTCGACACCGGCGTCCAGACGGGAGATCTCCAGCAGGTCGCCCAAAAGCGACTCGAACCGGTCGAGCTCGTCGACCAGCAGCTCGGTGGAGCGGGCGAGGCCGGCGGGGAACTGCTCGCGCGAGGCGTGCAGGACGTCCGCGGCCATGCGCACGGTCGTCAACGGCGTGCGCAGCTCGTGCGAGACGTCCGAGGTGAAGCGGCGCTGCAGCTGGCCGAACTCCTCCAGCTGCTTGAACTGGGCCTGGATCGACTCGGCCATCTCGTTGAACGACTCGGCGAGCCTTGCCACGTCGTCCTCGCCGACGACGTGCATGCGTTCGTGCAAAGTGCCGTCCGCGAACCGTTCCGCGACCTCGGCGGCCTGCCGCACGGGCCGGACCACCTGGCGCGTCACCAGGTTCGCGATGAGAGCGAGCAAGATCAGAAGAACGATGCCACCGACGGCCAAGGTCGACTGGACGACCTCCGCGGTCCGCTGCTCGGCGGTCAGCGGGAAGATCAGGTACAGCTGCATCGAGCGCGCGGTCGTGCTCATCGGCAGACCCACGACGAAGAGCGTGGTCGCCTTGCCACCGCGCTGCACGGTGTGGATCTGCGTGGCCTCGCCGCCGAGCTCCACCACGTCGCGCAGACCGCGCGGCACGTCCTCCAACGGCCCGACGGCCGGCACCCGCCCGGCGCTGTTCGCACCCTGCCCGTCCGCGAGAACGGGCTCGAACGCGCCGGCACCCGCAGTGGTGGCGTCCGTGCCGGCGCCACCGACGGCGAGCTTGTTGATCGCGCTGGTGAACCGCGTCTGCACGCTGTCCGGGCCGGGGTTAAGACCGACCAGATCGGACTGGATCAGCGCCCGCGAGGCCATCGCCTGGCGCACCGCGGCCTCGTCCTTGGTGCTCAGCAGCTGGTTGGTGATCTGCATCTGCAGGACCATGCCCAGCACGAACACCACGGCCGACGACAACGCGAGCGTGGACACCACAACGCGCAACTGCAGCGAACGACGCCACAGATCACCAAACGCGGCCCATCGCTTCCGCGCTTCCTCGACGAGGAACTGCGCCTTCGCGACGACCGGCCGAACGAACTTCATACGCCACCTGTCACGGAGGGCCGGCCTTGTACCCGACGCCGCGAACAGTCAACACCACCTCGGGGTGCTCCGGGTCCCGTTCGACCTTGGACCGCAACCGCTGCACGTGGACGTTCACCAGGCGCGTGTCGGCGGCGTGGCGGTAACCCCACACCTGCTCGAGCAGCACCTCGCGGGTGAACACCTGGCGCGGCTTGCGAGCCAAAGCGACGAGGAGGTCGAACTCCAGCGGCGTGAGCTGGATCGGCCTGCCCTCGCGCAGCACCTCGTGGCCGGGGACGTCGATCGTGAGGTCGCCGATCTGCAGCACCTCGGACGGCTCGGCCTCGGTCCTCCGCAGCCGCGCCCGGATGCGGGCGACCAGCTCCTTCGGCTTGAACGGCTTCACCACGTAGTCGTCCGCGCCGGACTCGAGGCCCAGCACCACGTCGACCGTGTCGCTCTTCGCGGTGAGCATCACGATCGGCACGCCCGACTCGGACCTGATCGCCTTGCAGACGTCGATGCCGTTCATTCCCGGCAGCATCAGGTCGAGCAGCACGAGGTCGGGCTTGAGCTCGCGCAGCGCGGGCAGGGCACGGGCACCGTCGGCGACCACCGCGGTGTCGAAGCCCTCCCCGCGCAACACGATCGTCAGCATCTCCGCCAGGGCGGGGTCGTCATCGACGACGAGCACGCGTGCCTTCATACTCAACATCGTCGCACTCCCGGTCGCGCGCTCGCGCACCGCCCACGCTCCGTTGCCGCTGGTGGCGATGTGCGCTCGCTCGGTAACCGGTCGGAACTGTCGTTCCACGTACCCCACCTCGCCCCGATTTGGCCTGCTCGTCGCCGGAATAACCGCGCGACGTTCACCTTTCGTTACCAGGTGTTCAGCAGTACGCGGGGAGCTTTCGTACTGCAGGAGAGTACGAAAGGGCCCCGCGTACAGCTCAGACCGTGTGGATCGCCGAGGCCAGCCAGATGCGCGCGTCACCCACCTTCCGGGGGTCGGTGATCGCCGGCACCGCGCGGTCGTGCTGCGCGGCGAGATCGACCTGATGGGTGACGGTGGCGTGCCAGCCGTGGCCCGCGAGCCACTCGACCGGGTCCTCCACGTCGGACTGCCAGCGGGCGTCCAGCGTGTCGAACCGGTCGTGCACGGGCCGCATCTGCGGCAGCTCGCGGAACTCGCGGTTGACGTGTTCGAGCGCGAGCGTGCTGCCCCGAGTGGACAGCGCGCTCACCCAGTACAAGATCCGGTCACCCGCGTCCGGGGGCAGGAACATGAAGAGGCCCTCCAGCAACCACGCTGTGGGCCTCTTCGGGTCGAACCCCGCCTGGATCAGCGCTGTCGGCCAGTCCTCGCGGAGGTCGCAGGGGACGACCACCCGTTCGCACCGGGGCCGGGCCTGCAGATCGTGCAGAGCATCTTCCTTGAACTCGACCATCTCGGGCAGGTCGAGCTCGAAGAGTGTTGTGCCCGGCGGCCACAGCAACCGGAACGCTCTGGTGTCGAGGCCCGCCGCCATGATCACTACCTGCGGCTGGGCCGAGCTGAGGAGCTGGTCGTCGAAGTACCGGGTGCGCAGGACGAAGTGATCGCCCGCGAGGGTCCGGACGCCGTTCAGGTCGTTCGCGGAGCCGGCGGCCTCCACGAGTCCTGCGGCCAGTGAATCGGTGAAGAGGCGGCGGAGATGACGTTGCTCGTTGGCGCGGGCGGCAGCGATCAGAACAGCCGTACGGGCGACTCCGACCGGGGGGCGCTGCAGAACACGCTTCAAATTGTGATCTCCTATACACTCACAGTGACGTACCGGATCCACGATCGTGTCAATCGGTACGCACGTGAGCGACCACTCAAGGAGTGAAGAGTGGTTCCAGAAGCGAATGAAACTTCACGTTTGACCGCCCGTCGACCACTTGCCACGGGGCCAGCCAGTTGATGTTCGCCAATCCGTCGTAAACGACACCGCATCTGGCCTGCAGCCCGCTGTTGGACTCGTAGATGTCGCGGGCACGCGAGTCATCGTCCTGTTCACGTTTCGCGGCTCGCTCGGCCGCGACCTCGACCGGCACGCGGAGCAGCAGGTGCAGGTCCGGGACGGGCAGGCCGAAGCGGTCGATCTCCAGCGCGCGCACCCACTCGACGAACTCGCCGTTCTCGTCCTGGTGCAGCCGCGCGGCGTTGTAGGCGGCGTTGGAAGCCACATAGCGGTCGAGCAGCACGACGTCGTGCTCTTCGAGGTCCTCGCGGATCTGGTCGGCCGCCCCGCGCCGGTCCAGCGCGTACAGGACGGCCATGCCGTAGACCGAGTCGCTGAGGTCGCCGATGTTGCCGTAGAGGGCGTCGCGGACCAGGTCAGCGTGCACGCTCTGGCCGTAGCGCGGGAACGCGTGGCTGGTCACGGACTTGCCCTGGGCCTGCAGCGCCTCCGTCAGGCCGTTGGCGAGCGTGCGCTTGCCGGCACCGTCAAGGCCTTCGATCACTACGAGCTTTCCCACGGCCGAACCCTAACGGGACCGGGGCCGGCCACTCACATGGCCGCCACACATCCCCCACACGGGCGAAATCCGATCTTTCGATCACCAGATCGAGTGACTACGGTGAACAGTCACGCAGCGCGTGTGTGAAGGGTAGGTGCCGCGGTGGCCGCGGATTCCGGGCACGCCGAATCGGTCAACGAACCGATCGGTCACCCGACCGGGGGTCTGCCGACCCCTCTCGCCGAGACGCTGCGCTACGGGCCGTTCCACCGCGCCCTGCGCGAGGCGATCGCCCACCGAGGCCTCTCGCTCGCCCGGCTGCGCGCCCACCTCGAACAACTCGGCGTCCAGGTCGGTCAGTCGACGCTCTCGTACTGGCAACGCGGTCTGCGCCACCCCGAGGTCCCGCGTGCCATCAGCACGGTGCGCGCGCTCGAGTCCGTGCTGCGCCTGCCGCCGTCGTCACTGCTCGACCTGATCGGCCCGCGCAACGCCAACACCTATCTGCCGCGTCCTGTCGCGACCTGGCCGGAGCCCGCGCCGCTGCTCGCGTCGTTCGACTCCGTACCCGAGGCCGCGCGGGGCAACGCCGATCTTGAGGTCTTGTCGGTTCACGACACCGTGCAGCTCGGCATGCACCGCGAACAGCGCTCGATCACCACCCGGCTGGTCGTGCGGGCGGTGCGACAGGGGCCCGACAGGTATCTGGCGGTGCATCGCGGCGACGACGGCTCGTTGATCGAGAACGCCATGGTGAGAGCCGGCGAAGGATGCCGGCAGGGGCGGCTGCGCCGGGAAAGCGCTTCCCGCAACCTCGCGGTGGAGATGCTGTTCGACCGGCGGCTCTCGGCCGGCGAGGAGCACGTCTTCAGCTTCACGATCGTCGACGACACCGGCGGCGCGACTCCTGGCCACCACCGGACGTTCCGCGACACCAGCGGCTCGTACCTGGTGCAGCTGTCGTTCCACCGGCGCGCGATGCCCGCGCGCTGCCTCAAGCAGTTCCGGGCCTCGGCCGACGCCACCCCGGTCGACGTCGAGGAGCTGGTGTGCGGGCTCGGCGGCGTCGTCAGCGCGTACTTCAGCGACGTCGGCCCCGGCATCGCGGGCATCGCCGTCGAGTGGAGCTAGGCCCGGGGTCTGGGGTGCCCCCAGAGGGCACGACGAACGACGTGGTCCGCGCGTTCTGCGGACACACGTCGCCGGAATGAGTCGAGGAAAGCGAGAGGGCTGAAGACCGGCGGTCCGAAGACCATTCCGGTTCCGGATTTCAGAAGGAAGCTCTCTCATGGCCTCGCGCCAACCACGTTAGCAGCGAAACCCTCAGTCCGACAGCAGGTTTGCGAGTTCTGCGACAGGTCCAATGTGGATGGTGCCTGCATCTGCGGTGGAACCCTTGCGCTCGAACAACTCCACCAGCTTGCGCACGGTGAAGTACTTGCGGTGCAACGCCGCCGCGGTGATCAGCTTGACCAGGTCGCGGTTCTCCTCGACCCGGTTGCCCCACACGTTGCCGCGCAGGTAGAGGTGCAGCCAGGTGCCGAACCAGAGGTCACCCTGCCGTTCGAACATGATCGGCAGCGCGACCTTTCCCTTGCCGCGCATGGACGACCGCGCGCGAACCGTGCTCGGCTCGAACGGCTTGCCCAGCTGGTCGAGGTCGCGGGTCATGAACCCGAACGTCGACTCGGCGACCTCGTCGAACCCCTCCCCCGCATAGACGTTCACCTGCGGCACGATGTACTTCGCCTCGACCGCATCGCGGTGCAGGTCGATGAACTCGGTCGCGCCATCGGTCGCGTCGGTGAGGTCGCCGGAGTGGAAGGCGCCCTCGTCCTTCAGCCGCGTCCACGACACCTGGCCCCTGAACGCGAAGTTCTCGTCGAGCAGCACCACCGACAGGTCGTAGTCGGTGCGCTTCGAGTTCTGGTGCCAGTGCACGAAGAACCGCAGCACATCGCCTTCCAGCCACATCTTCGAGCCGCGCGGCAGCACGCCGAAACCGTCCTCGGTGGCCGTGCCGGACATCGGCACGACGACGTCGAGGACCTCGGGGTCGACTGTCAGCGACGAGTACTCCGGCAGCCTGCGCACGAGTTCGGCCTCGATGACCTCGACGATCGCCGTGGCGTCGATCGGCGGGCGGGTGTCGTCGGTGATCCACACCTTCCGGCCGCGGTTCGCGAACACCCTTGCGGTGTCGGGCTTTGAGCGGTTGCCGAGGTGTTCCAGCACCGACACCAGCACGCGCCCGGACACGTCGGGAACAGCGTTCGCCACGGCTTCGGCGACGTTCGACGCACCGCTCCTGACCAGCCGGTCCACGCTGCGCAGGAGCATGCCGGGCGCCTTCGCGAGGATGCGCGACGCGAGGTCCGGATCGTTGGCCGCGAACGCCATCTCGACCTGGCCGGCGAACGACCTGGCGACCTTCTCCTTGCGCGCCACCGCGAACACGTCCTGAGCGCCGGCGAACGGGTGCTCGTGCGGGTGCAGCCGCTCACCGAGCCGCTTCCACGCCTCGCGGTGCTGGTTGACGTCGCCGAACTTGCTCGGGTCGACCTCGTCCAGCGCGGCCAGCAACGCGCGGCGCTCAGGCCTGCGGAACGACCGGAAGCGCGTGGACTCGCGCAGCGTGACGTCGCCGCCGGACGCCTCCGCGGCCAGGCGCAGGACGTCGGTGACCGTGTCGACGCCGGCGAGCGGCCGCTGCGCGACGAGGCGGGCGGCGTTGAGGATCGCGCGGTTCTCCCTGGTGGGAACGGCTTCCGGCACGACGTCGAGACGCTGCGTCGCCAGTTCGCCGAGCAGCACCCGGTCGTCCTCGCCGAGCGGGATCGGACTCTCCGCGAGCTCCAGGTAGAGACGGGTGATCTCCTCGTCGAGCGTGCCGCCCAGTTCGAGGACGGTCATGCGGTCCTTGAGCGACGGGATGAGCTCGTCGTGCGCCTTGAGCATCTCCTCGTACGTGTGCTGGACACGGCCGTACTTGGGCAGATCGAGCAGGTTGCCGGAGAACTCGGCGACGTCGGAGATGCAGGAGAGCCAGAACGCGACCGTGTCCGGCACGTTGTGCGGGAAGTCCTTGAAGTACGGGTTGTGCTGCGCTCGTGCGCCGACCAGCTCCTTGACCGCCCGGACGATCTCCTGGGCGTACTCCTCGGCACCGGCCACGTCGGAGATGTGTTCGATCAGCTCGCGCGAAGCCTTGAAGCCGACCTTGATCAGCGCGGCGTCGAGCTGCCTGGCGGTCGTGCCGCCATCACCCCGCGCGCCGTCCGACAGTGGCACGCGCAGGGTCTTCTTGATGATGGTCGTCCGCACGTTGCCAGTAAAACCCGCACGTCAAACGTAAAACGCTTGGGCGGGCGACGACCGCACTGCTACCTTTCCGGCGACCGTGCGAGAGACCGAGGAGGTGGTACCCGTGCACATTTCGACATGGGTGCTCCCCTGCGGGGTCACGGTCGGGCGATAGGTCGTCGTCCGGGAGCGCCGTTTCGCGAGCACTCCGGAAAGGCACGACCATGCACTTCACTTCCGAACAACGCCTCGACGCCGACGTCGTCGAGCGCAGGTTCACCCTCGGCGACGTTCCCGGCATCCTGTGGACGTCCGGCTCCGAACCCGCTCCCCTGATCCTGATGGGCAACCAGGGCGGACTGGACAGGATGTACTCCCGGCTCGCGGCCAGGGCCGTGGGCACCGTGGCGGAGGGCTACGCCGTGGCCACCGTCGAACTCCCGTGGAGCGGCGACCGGCCCCGTTCCTCCGCAGCCGAACAGGCCCGCGCCGACCTGCGCCGGGCGATCGAGGCCGGCGAACCCGTCGCCGACGAGATCGTCCAGCGGCTCATCCTCCCGCTGGTCGACCAGGCGGCGCCGGAATCGCAGGCCGCGATGGACGCCCTGCTGGCGCTGCCCGAGATCATCGACGGCCCGGTCGGGATCTCCGGCGGCGTGCTCGCCATCGGCCTCCGGCTGGCCGCGGTCGACCCGCGCATCGCGGCCGCCCTGCTGTTCGCCGGGAGCTACGTGCCCCGCAGCATGTTCGAGGAGGCCAGGCAGGTCACCACTCCGCTGCTGGTCCTGCTGCAGTGGGACGACGAGGGCAACGACCGGCAGCTGGCGCTGGACCTGTTCGACGCCTTCGGGTCCAAGGAGAAGACGCTGCACGCCAACCTGGGCGGGCACACCGGAATCCCGGCGTTCGAGGGGCCTTACGCGAACCAGTTCTTCGCGCGGCACCTGAAGTGATTCCACCCGTTTGGGCACGATGTTGTTCCGGCTCCATCACCTAACGTCGGGGCAATGAACGGCGATCCGTCGACTCCGTACAGCCGTGACCTGGGCGATGAACTGCGCCAGGTGCGGGAGCGCTACACGACATTCCGCGGTCGGCGGATCGCCCGCATGCTCGGATGGGATCCGGGAAAGGTCTCGAACATCGAGCACGGCAAGGTGCGGGCGAGCGAGATCGACATCGTCCAGTACCTGGGCCGCTGCGGACGTCCGCAGTCCTTCATCGAGGACTTCCTCGAACGCTACCGGTCCGCGTTCAACTCTCAGATCGTGCAAGTCCCAGGCAACCTGCGCACGATGTCGATGGCCGAGTCCATGGCAGACAAGATCACGACCTACGACTTGACGACAGTTCCGGGGCTGCTGCAGGTCGAGGAATATGCGAGGGCGCTGTACGAGGCCCGTGGCGTGCTCGGCCCGGATCTGGTTGAGGCAGCGGTCCGTTTCCGGATGGAACGGCAGGCGATCATGCGACGGCATGATCGTCCGGCGTGCACCTTCTATGTTCATGAGAGCGCGCTGCGACTGAAAGTCGGCAGTGACGAGATCATGGAAGAACAGCTCATGAGGCTGCTGTTCCACACACATGTCCTCCGAATCGTGCCGTCGGCAATCGGCCCGGCCGGTGTCTTCATGGGGCACTACGTGTTGTGGGAGTACGAGAAACGCGGCAGCGTCGCCTACACCCACTCCGACCTCGCCAAGGTGTTCGTGCAGGACGACGTCGGGGTGAAGCGCTGCAAGTCGATCTTCGCGCGCCTGGATGCGCTCGCTCTCAGTGAGGAACAATCGCGGTCGATGGTGGCGGACCTCGCCAGTCGATCGCGGGAGGACCTCAGTGACCGGAGACTGCACCTGGCGTAAGAGCAGCTACAGCGGCGGGGATGCCGTCGATGACGACTGCGTCGAGGTGGCGTTTGCCCAGGCTGTGCGCGTGCGTGACTCCAAGAACGCGGCGGGCCCCGAGCTCGGGTTCAGCGCCGACGCCTGGCAGGCGTTCGTTCACGGCCACGTTCGGGCGAGCCTCTGAAACGTCTCGGGATCGCTGTGCACGGGCACCACGCAGAGCAGGTGACCGCCCGGCGCGCGCAGCGTGTGGCAGTCCAGCCAGCGGGAGACCGGCTTCGCGCCCAACGCCGTCAGACGGGAGACCTCCGCCGCCACGTCGTCGGTCTCGATGTCGACGTGGTAGCGCGGTGCGTCGTCGACCGCCTGGACGTCGACGGTCAAGCCGGGGACGGCGCCGTCCAGGGCCGTGAAATGCTCCTCGCCCGCCACCGGACGAGCCGGGACGCCCAGCGCGGCGGACCAGAAGTTCGCGGCCGCACCGGCTTCCGCGACGGGTGTGTCGATGAAGATCCCGAACAGTCGGCTGCGATGCACCACACCGAGGCTAGTCAGCCGAGCTCGTAGGGCACCGGCAAACCGAGCACTTCCAGGAACTGCGCCGTCTTGAGCTCGACGAACACGTCGACGTCCTCGACGTCCTGTTCCTCGTCCAGCGAGAAGTCGTCCGGATTCTCGTCCGAAGCCAGGTAGCCGAGCAGCTCCGCCTGCTTGGCGGTGGCATCGCCGGAGTTCTGCAGCGCCCACCAGGCGGCGAGTCCGGCGGCCTCGCGCAGGACGTCCGTCGGGTCGGAGGCACTGGGGTTCTCGAAATAGGTGCGCGGCGTCAGGCCCAGGTAGGCGACGCCGGTGCCCGGACCGCCAGGGGCGTAGACGACCGAGGTGATGTCGCTGTCGTGGATGTCGATCCACAGGAACGGCTCCACCAGCGGTGGCAGCTCGCCCTCGGACAGCGTCTTCCACTGGCCGTTCTCATACGCGTACGTGCCGAAGAATCCCACGGCGAACATGAAAACAGGGGCCTCCCGCACGCGCGCGGGAGGCCCCTGTCAGGTGAAGCTCAGTAGCGGTAGTGGTCCGACTTGTACGGGCCCTCGACGTCGACGTCGATGTACTCGGCCTGGTCCTTGGTCAGCTTGGTGAGCTTGCCGCCGAGCGCCTCCAGGTGGATGCGGGCGACCTTCTCGTCCAGCACCTTGGGCAGGCGGTAGACCTCGTTGTCGTACTCCTCGTGCTTGGTGAACAGCTCGATCTGCGCGATCACCTGGTTCGAGAAGGAGTTCGACATGACGAACGACGGGTGGCCGGTCGCGTTGCCGAGGTTCAGCAGGCGGCCCTCCGACAGCACGATGATCGAGCGGCCGTTGGGGAACACCCACTCGTCGACCTGCGGCTTGATGTTGTTGCGGCGGATCCCGGGGTAGCGGGCGAGGCCGGCCATGTCGATCTCGTTGTCGAAGTGGCCGATGTTGCCGACGATCGCCTGGTGCTTCATCTGCGCCATGTGCTCGACCATCACGACGTCCTTGTTACCCGTCGTGGTGATGATGATGTCCGCGCGGTCCAGCACGTCTTCGAGGCGCTGGACGTCGTAGCCGTCCATGGCTGCCTGCAGGGCGCAGATCGGGTCGATCTCGGTGATGATGACCCGGCCGCCCTGGCCGCGCAGGGACTCGGCGGCGCCCTTGCCGACGTCGCCGTAGCCCGCGACGACGCAGACCTTGCCGCCGATGAGGACGTCGGTGCCGCGGTTGATGCCGTCGATCAGCGAGTGGCGGATGCCGTAGCGGTTGTCGAACTTCGACTTCGTCACGGCGTCGTTGACGTTGATGGCCGGGAAGAGCAGCTCACCGGCGGCGGCCAGCTGGTACAGGCGCATGACGCCCGTCGTGGTCTCCTCGGTGACGCCGCGGATGCCGGCCGCGATGTTCGTCCACTTCTTGCCGTCGGCGGCGAGCGACGCGCGGAGCGTCTCGAGGACGATCTTCCACTCCTCGGCGTCATCGGCTTCGGGCTGCGGGACGACACCGGCCGCCTCGTACTGGACGCCCTTGTGGACCAGCAGCGTCGCGTCGCCGCCGTCGTCCAGGATCATGTTCGGGCCCTTGCCGTCCGGCCAGGTGAGCATCTGCTCGGCCGTCCACCAGTACTCCTCGAGCGTCTCGCCCTTCCACGCGAAGCACGGGATGCCCTTGGGCTCCTCCTCCGTGCCGTACGGGCCGACGACGACGGCAGCGGCCGCGTGGTCCTGGGTCGAGAAGATGTTGCAAGAAGCCCAGCGCACCTCGGCACCCAGGTCGACCAGCGTCTCGATGAGGACGGCCGTCTGGATGGTCATGTGCAGCGAGCCCGAGACACGCGCACCCTTGAGCGGGTACACCCCGGAGTACTCGCGACGGAACGCCATCAGGCCGGGCATCTCGTGCTCGGCCAGGCGGATCTCCTTGCGGCCGAACTCGTGGAGTGAGAGATCGGCGACGGCGAAGTCGATGCCGTTGCGGGTCTGCAAGCGGTCCGCGGTCATTGCGAAGTCCTCCAGGGCACTTCAGAGAGGGTGTCGTCCGACCATACCGCCCGCGGATGCACCACTATGACCCCCACGTTGGGTGAGGGAGGTCTCGGGTGTTGATTGCGGGCCCGGACACGCGTGTCGTCGAGCTGCGTGTGCACGGCGTGCAGGGCACGACGCCGCAGACGCTGGTCGACGCGGTCGCGGCCGTGGACGTTGCGGGAGACGGACTCGGGCGCATCGTGCGCCCGGCCGACAGACTCCGCAGGCCCGCGCCGGGCCCGATGCTGCAGACCGAGGGCCGCTCCGTGCCCCGCCTGGTGGAGGGGTACCTCTGGGGTGGGATGACGTCCGGAGGTGTGGCCAAGGCCACCTGGGCGCTGCTCTTCCCGTTCAGCATCGCGAACGTCGCGCACTGGATGCTGCCTCCTGTTCCGGAGAAGAACCTGCCCGGCCACCTGCTGGGTCTGGGTCTGCGGTCGTTGCTGCGGGTGTTCGCGCTGCTCCTGACAGCGCTGCTGGTCGCGCAGGTCTCGGTGGTGAGCCTCGACCTGCTCGCCGCCCAGTGCCTGCGGCCGGGTGCGGCGTGTCTGACCAGCATTCCAACCGACGTGCGACTGTTTCCCTGGTTCCGCACGTTTCTGGGACTTCTCCCAGTGATCGTGCTGATCTCGGTGATGCGCCGGATCTCGCACGTCGAGTGGCGGATCGAGCGGCGGGAGATCGCGGACGCGGAGGAGCAGGAACACGCGCCCTCGTCCGGGCTGCCCGGAGCGCACGTCGCCACTGATCCGGACACGCCCGCTCTGCGTTCGTTGCACGTCGTGGTGGCGTTGGCGGTGAGCTCGCTGATCGCGCTCGGTGGGCCGTTGAAGCAGCTCACGGCTTCTGGGCCGATGGGTGTGGCTGTTACTTCCGCGTGGGTCGTGGCGTTGGTGTTCATCGGGCTGTCGGTGCTCGGTGTGCTGCTGCTCGACGATCCGACCGGTGGGGCGCCTCATCGTGGCGGGCGGTGGTTGCGGGCGGCTTTGTCTCGCAAGCCTCGCCGAGGGCTGATGGTGTTGTCCGCCTTGTTGGTGCTGACGACGTTGGGACTGCAGGAGCAGCTGCCCACTCGCGTGCCAGGCGCGGACGTGACCGTGCAGGTCATCGCGTTGCTGCTGGCTTTCGTGCTGGTGTTGTTCGGGGTCTTGCTGGTGCCGGCGGCTCTGCTGGCCCGCAAGTCCTGGGCTTCGTTGCCGCGTGAGCTGCGACCTTGGGCCGGCGGGTGGTTCTCGGCGCCGGTATTGGCCATTGCCGGGTTGCTGGGTGGCGGGTTCGGGGCCGGGATCGCGTTGCCGGTGCGGAAGGCTCTGGGTGACGGGCTGGCCCTGCCGGTCGGGTACTCCTACATCACTCTTCTGTGGGGTGTTGCCGGTGCGTTGGGGTTGCTGAGCACGTTCGCGGTGGCTTCCTTCACCGGTGCGGTGCGGTGGCGGGCGTTCCGCAAGGGCAAGGTGTGGGCGCGCGAGGCTTCCCTGCTGCACTCGGGGCGGATGCGTGACCTGCGCACCGCGACCCGGGCCTGGTGGTGGGCGCGCTGGGAACGCAACCACGGGCATCACCTGATTCTGATCATCGCTTCGGTGCTGGTGGTCGGCGCTGCGGTGGCGACCGTGCTGCGGGTGCGCAAAGTGCCGCTGCCTTCGTGGACGGTGCCGGTTTCGGCTTTTGGCGTGTTCGTGCTCGGGTTGCTGGCGGTGTCTCTGTTGCGGGCCGTGTACTTGGCGGCTCGGCAGCCGGAGTCCGGGCGGCGGCTGGGGATCATCGCGGACGTGGCGCAGTTCTGGCCGCGTGAGGCGCATCCGATCGTGCCGCCCTGTTATGCGTTGAAGGTCGTGCCGGAGCTGGTTTCCCGCGTGCAGGACCACTTGCGCGATCCCGGGACTCGCGTGGTCCTCTGTGGACATTCGCAGGGGTCGTTGCTCGTTGCTGTTGCTGCTGCCCGGTTGTTGGAGGATCTGCCGGCGCACGATCGCGAGCGGATCGGGCTCGTCACGGCTGGGTCGCAGCTGCAGTGGGCTTATCCGCGGGCGTTTCCCGCCGTGGTGCCGCACGCGTCGCTGGCTCGGCTGGCCGGTGGGCTGGACGGGCGCTGGCGGGCGTTGTGCCGGGGCACGGATCCGTTGGGCGGCGCGGTGATGACGTGGCGGCGGCAGGTGTTCGACGGGATGCTGCTGGGCGTCGGGTATCGGCCGGACGGGACCGAAGGCGCTCTCGCGCCTGCCTTCCGCGGGCCTACCGGGGCTTTGGTTCTCGGAGGCGATCACTGGTTGCCGGATCCGCAGCGGGGGCCGTTTCCCGGGCGGCGGTGGCGGTCCGGGGTGGCCGCGCACTCGGACTACACGTCGGATCCGGAGTGGGATCGGGCGGTGGCGATCGCGGCCGGGTTGCTGGACGTGGACGCGCCCGAAGCGCCGCCGTTGCCGTTCGCGCGGAGGCCGGAAACCCGGTCGCGGGACACCCTCGGCGGCTCCTAGTCTCCGGCTCATGCTGACTGGTGATCTCGTCCTTCTGCGGCCGCTCGAACCCGAGGACGCCGACGCCCTCTACCGCTGGCACAACGACGAGAACGTCATGCGCTGGCTGCAGGCCTACTTCCACGAGTCGCTGGCCGGGCTGCGCAAGCGTCTCGCCGACCGCCAGGAGAACTCGTACGAGAAGGTCACGCTCTGCGTCGAGACGCTGGAGGAGCGCAAGACCATCGGCATCGTCGCGCTGCGGGACGCGGACCCGGTCAACGCGCGCGGCGAGGTCGACATCTACATCGGCGAGCAGGAGTACTGGGGCGGCGGCTACGGCACGGACGCCCTTCGCACGCTCTGCCGGTACGGGTTCAGCACCCTGCGGCTGCACTCGATCCAGCTCACCGTCGTCGAGGCGAACGAGCGGGCGATCCGGTCCTACCAGAAGCTCGGCTTCCAGGTGGACGGGCGGCTGCGGCAGGCGTTCCACCGCGACGGCGAGTGGCACGACGAGCTGCTGATGTGCGTGCTCGCCGACGAGCTCACGTGAGGGCGGGCGCGAGGTGGCCGATCGCCTCGCGCAGGTGGTCTTCCACGGACGTCGCCGTCATCACGACCAGGCCGGACGGGCGCAGGTCCACCCAGCGCTGCATGCCGATCCGCGCGGCCGCCGACACCGCGGCGGCCAGGACCTCGGCGCCCAGCGGGTCCTTGCCGAGACGTTCGGCGATGACCTCGGCGATCGGCGGTTCCATGGACGCCGTCGAGTCCAGGTAGGCCTCGCGCAGCGCCGGGGTCGAGTTGATCAGGGTGACGGCGTCGGACGGCGGTTCGCGGTACTGCTCGGCGAACGCCGCGATGATCGACTCGACCAGGGGCTCGTCGGCGGACCGGGAGCGCAGGGCGGAGGCCACGGCTTGGGCTCGGGAGGTGGTGATGCCCGCGACGATCGCGTGTTCGCGGCTCGGGAAGTAGTTGTTGTAGGTGCGCGGGGAGACGCCCGCGGCCTCGGCGATCTCGTCGACGCGCACGTTGTCGACGCCCTTCTCCAGGGCCAGCCGCAGCGCGGCCTCCGACAGCGCCGCTCGGGTCTCGGTCTTCTTGCGCTCACGCAGTCCCACGGCGATCACTGTAGAGACCTGTTGCAACACGATCACTACCGATTGACTTTCGATAGATCGCTACCGATACTCGATGCATGATTTCTGAGCGTTGGGCGGTGGTCGCCCTCCGGTTCTTCCTCGTGGCGCTGTTCGGGATCCTCGTCGTGCTGGAGACGTTGTCGATCCCGGGCTCGTACATGTACTCGGCCGGGCAGCACCCGGAGCACGCGAACGAGCAGTTCGTGTCGATGATCGTCGCGATCTTCTGGGTGGTGTGCGTGCAGGTGGTGATCGTCGCCACCTGGAAGCTGCTCACGCTGGTGCGCAAGGATCTGATCTTCACCGACGCCGCGATCAAGTGGGTGAACGTGATGGTCTGGGCGATCGCGGCCGGGTGGGTCGTGCTGGTGGGTGTGTTCATCTACCTCGGCTTCATCGCCGACGACCCCGGTGTGCTGGTGTTGTTCTTCTTGTTCACGACGGGGGTTTCCGTGATCGGGCTCGTGCTGATCGTGATGCGGGCGCTGCTGCAGCGGGCGACGGCGTTGCGGTCCGACATGGAGTCGGTGATCTGATGGCGATCATCGTGCGGATCGACGTCGAGCTGGCCAAGCGCAAGATGAGCGTCGGCGAGTTCGCGGAGAAGGTCGGGCTGACGCCGGCCAACGTGGCGGTGCTGAAGAACGGGCGGGCGAAAGCCGTGCGGTTCAGCACTTTGGAGGCCATGTGCCGGGTGCTGGAGTGCCAGCCAGGGGATCTCCTGGAGTTCGTGGACGAGGAAGAGGCTGTCAGCTGAGTTGTTTCGCCAGTCGGTCGGCGGCTTCGAGCCGCCCCGACTCGGCGAGCAGGCCCACCGGTGCCAGGACGTAGTCGCGGTCGACGGTGATCTCGGCGGTGCGCAGGATCGGGCGGAGCACCGGGTCGCCCCGCAGCGCTTCGATCACGGGCGTGAGGTCTTCGGTGTGCCGGAAGACGCCGCCGGAGAGGACGAGCAGGCCCGCGCCGTGCGGGCCGAGCTGTCCGTCGACCTGACGGAGGTGGCGGCGCACTGCCAAGATCGCCGCGAACGACGCCAGCTTCACGTCGACGGTTGGATCGTCGGGGAGCCAGCCGACGTTCTCGGCTCGTTTCCGGGCTTCTTCGCTCAGGTCCTCGGTGGTGAGGCGTTCGGTGTGGGCTTCCTTCACGACGCCCGGTGCGGACCAGCGCATGCCCAGGTCGCCTTCGACCGTGCGGCGGTCCGGCGGGAGGGCGACGGTCCGTTCCAGACCCTCGCTGTCCGCCGTGGACACCGCCGAGTAGACGTCCGTGGTCGCGCCGCCGACATCCACCACCAGCACAGCGCCTTCACGGTCCTGCGCTGCCAGTCTCGACACACCTGCCAGCACCGCGTCTGGCGTGACGGCGCGCACGAGTTGGCGGAAACGAGGGCCGCGCGACAGGCCCTTGCCGCCGATCACGTGCTGCAGGAACGCCGCGCGGATCGCCTTGCGGGCCGGTTCCGGCGCGAGCTGACCCACGTCCGGGAGCACGTTCGGGCAGGCCACGACGGTCCTCGACGCCAGAAGCTGGAGAGCCTCCGGCTGCGCTTCGATGTTGCCCGCCAGGACGATCGGCACGGCGACGCGGGCGAGTTTGGCGGCGTTGTGGAGCAGGACCGACTGGTCGCCGCCGTCCGTGCCGCCGACCAGCAGGATCAGGTCGGGTTTGGACGCCCGCAGCGCGCGCACGTCGACCGGGCCCGCGCTGACGTGCACGATCTTGGCGCCCGCACTCAACGCCACCCGATAGCCGGCCTCGGCGCTCACGACGCGTTCCTGACCTACAACCGCGAGCCTGAGGCCGCCGCCGGCCGACGAGCACGCCAGGATCTCGCCGTCGCCCACTTCGGCGCGCAGGGCGTCGATGCCGTGCAGCACCTCGGGCGGCGTGGTCGGGTGCTGTCCGGTCCGGACCAGCTCGCCCTCGTCGGTGAGGAGCGCGGCTTTGGTCCAGGTGGAACCGACGTCGAGGCACAGGATCACAAGGCAAGCTAACAGAATGAAGCTCACGCCCAAGGTGATCCTCGAAGGCACGCGGCTGACCGGCAAGACCGACCTGGCGTACGCGCTCAACGAGCACCCGCGGCTCGTCGGTCACCGCAGGTACCGCTATCACTCGCCGTTGATCTCGGCGGAGTGGAGCGCCTTCAGCAACGAGCCGTGGGGGCGTGGGCTGATCAACTTCGCGGAAGAAGAGACTGAACTGGCGCTGGAGACCTACGAGACGTGGGTGCGGCTGTTCGAACTGCAGCGCTACTACTCGTGGATCGTCGACCGGTTCCACCTGTCCACGCAGGCCTATCAGGCGACGCAGGGGCGTGAGTTCGACTTCGGGTGGCTGGAGGAACGGCTGAAGCCGCTCAACTTCGCCATCGTGCTGTGCACCCGGCCGGAGGACACGTTCGAGGAAGCCCGGACCGAGCGGTTGAAGATCAGCGCGAACCCGAAGCAGTACGTGTCGCTGGAACCGTTCATCTCCGAGCAGCGGCAACTCCGCGAGCTGGCCAAGAAGTCGATCCTGCCGGTGTTCGAGTTCGACGTGACCCGGCACGGGCCGGACGACGTGGCGGACTTCCTGGAGGACAACGCCCTGCTGACGCTCTAGTCGTCCGCCTTCTCGTGCACGACCTGCATGAAGCCGCCGAGCTGGGCGAGCTGCTCCGGCGTGAACAGGTCGATCAGGTACGCGCGGACCGTCTCGACATGGCCGGGCGCGGCGGAGTCGAGCAGAGCCCTGCCCGCGTCGGTGAGCACGGCGAGGATGCCGCGCTCGTCGGACTCGTGCGGTTCGCGCCGCACGAGTCCCGACTTCTCCAGCTTGCCGATCTGGTAGGTCAGCGAGCTCTTCGACACCACGACGCGGCGCGCGAGCTCGGTCATGCGCATGCGGTTGCCCGGCTGTTCGGACAGCACGACCAGCACGTTGTACTGCGCGTGCGAGAGGCCCGCGTCGCGCTGCAACTGCTGTTCGATCTGCCTCTCGAGGAGGTGGTACGCCTGGACGAAGTGGTGCCAGGCGCTGCCCTCCTCCTCGGAGAGCCACCGCGCGTTACCCATGGCTCCGCAGGTTAGTTGGTGTAGAGCTGCGAGACCGGGACAACCTGCTGGTTCTGGTTCGGGGAAGTCCACAGGAGCTTGAAGTGGGCCTCGCCGGTCCGCTCCGCGTAGTCGACCTTGATCGCGTACTTCTTCCCGGCCTGCAAGGCGATCGTGCCCTTGTCGATGCGGGCCTGGTGAGGCGCGGAGGCGTCGATCACGAGCTTGCCGTCGATCCACACCTTCGCGATCTCGTCGGACACCGCGAGGAACGTGTAGGTGTCGCTGAACCTCGGCTGCACGAACCCGGTCCAGCGGGCGGAGAAGTTGTCACCGCCGTCGAAGCGCCAGGCGAAGTTCAACGACTTGTCCGTGCTCGTGGTGGGCGTGCCGGTCCAGTTGTTCGACGGGTAGTACTGGGCTTTGAGGCCGTTCCCGGTGCCGACGGGGGCTGCTTGCTCGCCTTTCACCGTCAACTCGATCACGGTGGCGACGTCGTTCGTCTTGGCACCACTGGGTTTCACGTCGTAGCCATCGCCTGCCTTGCTCACCGCGACAGCCTGCGAGCTGTTCAGGACGCGCGCCGACGTCACGTCGAACTGTTCGAGAACCTTGAGGTGCAGGGAGTTCGACCAGTCGTAGACGGAGAGGTAGAGCTTGTCGTCCTTGCGCGACACGGCACCCCAGGACGGGTCCTCGACCCACAGTGCGGCCCGAGCGCCGTAGACCGCGTCACCGTGCTGCGTGAGCCAGGAACCCATGGCGCGCAAGCGATCCGACTCGGGCGCCGGGATGCGGCCGAGCTTGTCGGGGCCGACGTTGAGCAGGTAGTTGCCACTGCGCGAGGCGATGTCGACGAGGTTGCGGGTCAGCGTCGTGGCGCTCTTGAAGTTCTTGTCCCACTTGGCGAATCCCCACTTCGAAGGGATCGTCATGCAGGACTCCCAGAGCTGGCCGTCGATCGGCGCGGACGGGAAGGTCTGCTCGGGAGTGCCGAAGTCGCCGTCGACGACCCGGCGTTCCTTGACGCCCGGCGCACGCTTGGAGATCCGGTTGTTGATGAGCAGGTTCGGATCCTTGGCCTTGAGGAAGGTCTCCAGGTCCGCGCCGTCCTGCTTGGTCCACGGGTTCGGCGGGTTGTCGGTGTCCCAGTCGCCGTCGAACCACAGCAGCGCCGGGTCGTAGTTGTCGATCAACTCGGTGAGCTGGGCGCGCATGCGGGCCTTGTAGCGCGCGAAGTTCTGCGCCGACCGCGCGTCCGGGTCGTGCCAGTCCCAGATCGAGTAGTAGAGGCCGAGCTTGATGCCCTGCTTGTCGGCCTCGGCCTTGAGCTCGGCCAGGATGTCGCGCTTCCTGTCGAACGCCGAGTGGTCGCGCAGGTTCCACTTGTTGACCTTCGTGGGCCACATCGCGTAGCCGTCGTGATGCTTCGACGTGATGACGATGTACTTCTGCCCCGCCGCTTTCGCCGTGTCGACGACGGCCTTGGCGGAGAACTGGGCCGGGTTGAAGGACTTCACCAGCCGCTCGTAGTCGGCGGTCGGGACCTTGCACTTGTTCATGATCCACTCGGCGTCCTGACAGGTGGAGCCGTCGGACCTCTGGTACTCGCCTTCAAGCTGCGAGTAGCCGCCGAAGTGGATGAACATGCCGAAGCGGGCGTCCTGGAACCACTGCGCGCGCGGCGACGTGAACGGGTCGTCCACCGCGTGATTCGGGCCAGGACCAGCCAAAGGCAGCACCGCCAGCAGCGCTGCGACCAGCGCGTGGAGCATCGGACTCCTCCTCCAAGCTCATGGCGGCACCATGAGCTTGGAGGAAGAGAGATCCGATGTCTAGACCCCTGGTTCTTCGCCGTGCTTGATGACCGGTTCCGATTGGACCGGTGCGGAGCCCCGCTTGGCGAGCACCGAGTTGCGCCGGCTGTAGGCGAAGTAGACGACGACACCGATCGCCATCCAGATGATGAACCGGACCCAGGTGAGCGCGGTCAGGTTCAGCATCAGCCACAGGCAGGCGAGGATCGCGAGGATCGGCACCAGTGGCACGAGCGGCACGCGGAACCCGCGGTCCAGGTCGGGCCGCGTCCGGCGCAGCACCCACACGCCCGCCGAGACCAGGATGAACGCGAACAGCGTGCCGACGTTCACCATCTCTTCGAGCTTGCCGGCGGGGAAGAAGCCCGCCGCGATCGAGACCAGCACACCGATGATGATCGTGATCCGCGTCGGCGTGCCGTGGCTGCCGGTCTTCGCCAGGCCACGCGGCAGGAGTCCGTCACGCGACATCGCGAACAGCACCCGGCTCTGGCCGAGCATCAGCACCATGACGACCGTGGTGAGACCGGCGAGCGCGCCGACCGAGATCACCGTCGCGGCCCAGTCGACCCCGTTGTCCCGGAACGCACTGGCGAGCGTCGCGCGCGTGCCGTCCGGCTGCGTCGCGAGCTTCGTGTACGGCACCATGCCGGTGATCACCAGCGTCACGGCGACGTACAGCACGGTGACGATCGCGAGCGACCCGAGGATGCCCCGCGGCACGGCCTTCTGCGGGTTCTTGGTCTCCTCCGCCGTGGTCGCCACGACGTCAAAGCCGATGAACGCGAAGAAGACGATCGACGCGGCCGCCAGCATGCCGAGCACGCCGTACGTGCTGCCCGAGTAACCGGTGATCAGCGAGAACAGCGACTGCTCGATGCCCGTGTGCGCGGCCGGACCGGACTCGGCGGCCGGCGGGATGAACGGCGTGTAGTTCTCGGCCTTGATGTAGCCGATGCCGAGCACGATCACCAGCAGCACCACCGCGACCTTGATGGCCGTGATGACCGCGCTGACCCGCGAGCTCAGCTTCGTGCCCACGACCAGCAGGACCGTCAGCACCGCGACGAGCAGCACCGCGCCCCAGTCGAACTTGAAGCTCCCGCCCACCTCGGTCTTCACGTCGATGCCCATGAGCCCGAGCGTCGTCTGCAGGTACGCCGACCAGCCCTTGGCCACCGCAGCCGACCCGACCGCGAACTCCAGCACCAGGTCCCAGCCGATGATCCAGGCCGCGAACTCGCCGAACGTCGCGTAGGAGAACGTGTACGCGGAGCCCGCCACCGGCACCGTGGACGCGAACTCGGCGTAACACAACGCCGCCAGCGCACACGCGATCGCCGCGAGCACGAAGGACAGCGAGACGGACGGGCCCGCGATGTTGCCCGCGGTGCTCGCCGTGAGCGTGAAGATGCCGGCGCCGATCACGACCGCCACACCGAAGACCGTGAGGTCCCAGGCCGTCAGATCCCGGCGGAGCTTGGTGTCCGGCTCGTCGGTGTCAGCGATCGACTGCTCGATCGACTTGGTGCGCCACAACCCGTTCCCCGGCACGGTGCTTACCTCCTTGATGGACCTGTTCGGCCCACCCTAGAGGTATCCAGCATGCGAGATCCCTACAGCCGCTTTTCCGCTTCCCGGAAGTCACGCGGGGGCCCCGCGTTACCTTCTGGGGAACGCGGGGCCCCCGCGTTCCCTA
>NZ_JBEXPJ010000110.1:0-29429 GCF_040611995.1 Lentzea sp. NPDC006480 | reverse complement strand
GAAGCTGGAGTACGCCTTCCACGCGCGCACGAGCGTTTCCTGCACGGCGTCCTCGGCCTCGAAGCCGGACCCGAGCATGCGGTAGCAGTAGCCGGTCAGCTCGATCCGGAACGGCTCCAGCGTCTCGATCACATCCGGACCCTACGCGGACTGATGAGTTTTCGCGGCCCGGCTGGTACGAACGAACATGGAATCCGATGGCGTCAAGGTGCGCCTGGGCGGCCGCTTTCACCGGCTCTTCGGTGCCACACTCGTGTCGGCCATCGGCACGGGCATGCATGCCGCCGCGTTGCCCTTGCTGACCCTGCAGAGCACGAGCAGCCCGATGGCGTTGAGCCTTGTCGTCGTGGCCGCCGAGATTCCCTGGGTGCTGCTCGCGCTGCACGCCGGTGTCGTGGTCGACCGGCTCGACCGCCGGCAGGTGATGGTGTGGGCCGACGTGGGCCGGTTCGCCGTCCTGGCCGCTCTCGTGGTGCTGATCCTGACCGCGCGGGTGAACCTGGTGTGGCTGGTGCTCGCGGCGTTCCTGCTGGGCATCGGCCAGGTCTTCTTCGACCTCGCCGCCCAGTCGGCCATTCCCGACTTCGTGTCGCGGGATCCGCGGATCCTGGCCACGGCGAACGGGCGGATCGTCGCGGCGGAGAGCAACGGCGAGGACTTCGCCGGGCCTCCGCTCGGCTCCGCGCTGTTCGGCGTGTGGAACTTCCTGCCCTTCGCCGGCAACGCCCTCTCGTTCGCCGCCAGCGGGCTGCTGATCTGCTCGATCCGGACCGCCGCCAAGCCGGAGGGGACGTCCGAAGCTCCGCGCAAGAGCATGCGGAGCGACATCGTCGAGGGCATCCGGTGGCTGTCCGGAAACCGGACCCTGCGGGCGCTGGCCGCGGTTTCCTGCCTCGGCAACGTCGCCGCCACCGCACAGTTCGCGATGCTCGCGCTGCTGGCCAAGGAGGTCCTCGGACTCCCGGACTTCGGTTTCGGCCTGCTGCTGACCGCCACGGCGGCCGGAGCGACAGCCGGAGGACTGGCCGCCGCGGCCGCCGGCAGGCGGTTCGGTCCGGGTGCGGTGATGCTCGTGGGCAAAGCCGGTGTGGGTATGGCGATCCTGGTCCTGGGGCTGGTCGCCGATTCGTGGGTCGCGGCGGCGATGATGATGGTCACCGGTGCGTTGATGACCGCGGAGAAAGTCGTGATCAGCACCTTGCGCCAGCAGATCGTGCCCGGCGAGCTGCTGGGCAGGGTGCTCTCGTCGAGCCGGCTGGTGGTGATGGCCGGAGGGCCGGTCGGAGCGGCACTCGGCGGCGTTCTCGCCAGTGTGTTCGCCGTTCAGGTCTCGTACGTCGTTGCTGGTGTCTTCCTCATCCTGGTGGCGCTGGCCTTTTGTCCCGTCCTGAACAACCGCGCCCTGGCACGCGCCACGGACGAGTGAGCACGCGGACCGATGAGTTTTCGCGGGCCGGCTCGTATCAACGGACATGACCGAAGAAATCTGGGCAGCGATCCGCGCGGAACGTCTTGACCAGGCAGAACTGCTGAGCAGCCTCACCGACGAGCAGTGGAACGCCCCGAGCTTGTGCGAGGGCTGGCGCGTCAAGGAAGTCATCGCGCACACGACGCTGCCGTTCCACAGTTCACGCACGAGAGTGCTCAAGGAGATCCTCAAGTCCGCGGGCCGGTTCAACCACGCCTCCGACCGCATGGCCAAGGAAGACGCGCGCAGACTCTCGAAGAACGAGCTGGTCGGCGTCCTGAAGTCCAACGCCGACCACCGCTGGACCCCACCCGGCGGCGGACCGGCCGGAGCGCTGTCGCACGACGTCATCCACGGCCTCGACATCACCCTCGCACTCGGCCTCGACCGCAAGGTGCCGCACGACCGGCTCGAACTGGTCCTCGACGGCATGACCCCGCGCACCGTGAAGTACTTCGGCGCCGACCTCGCGAACAAACGCCTGGAAGCCACCGACATGGACTGGACGTTCGGCGAGGGCCAGCCGGTGAGACGACCCGCCCAGGAACTACTGCTCCTCGTCTGCGGCCGCCGGATCTGAGGTCGCCTCCCGCACCCGCGCGGTCGCCGAGGTCGTCGTGGCGAGAAACCGGGCCACGACGGCACGATCCGCCGCGCTCAACGAAGACCACGCGGCGGAGAACTCGCGGGCCAGCGGCTGGAAGAACGCCGAAGCCAGCACCGAGGCGTCCGAGAGCACGCGCAGCTCGACCCGGCGTCGATCGTCCGGGTCGCGCTCGCGGGCCACGTGACCCGCGCGGGCAAGGCGATCCAGCACGGACGTCGTGGCGGACGCGCTGAGGTTCAAGGCACGAGCAAGCGCGCCCGGTGTCATGGGGGAGCGGGCCGTCATGATCAGGTTCAACGCCGTCATGTCCGTCGGATGCAGCGAGTGAGCCGCGCTGAAGATCTCCAGGAACCTGTTCGACTCCATCACCAGCGCCCGCACCAGCATGCTCAGGTCGTAGTCACTTGCCTCGCTCACGACGCCAGCATACAGTTCGGCCATCGAATGGTTCGACGATCGAAGGAATGCTGATGCGAGTCCTGGCCGGAGTGCTGCTCGTCGTCTGGCTCGCGCTGGGCGGGTTCACCGGGCCGTATTCGGGGAAGCTGTCGGAGGTCGCGGAGAACGACAGCAGCGCGTTCCTGCCGAACTCCGCCGAGTCCACCCAGGTCGCCGAGCTGCAGAAGAAGTTCCAGCGCAGCAACGCGATCCCGGCGATCGTCCTGGTGGAACGCACGGGTGGCCTCACCGAGCAGGACAAGAAGTACCTCGCGGACCGGGGCAAGGGCTTCCAGGCGTCCCCGGTCATCCCCGCGCCCAACGACAACGAGGCCGCGCAGATCGTCGTGCTGCTCGACCCGGCCAAGGAGGTCCGCGACTCGGTCCTGCAGCTCAGGGACGGCACGCGCGGCGCGCCACCCGGCCTGACCGTGCTGGTCACCGGACCGGCCGCGCAGATCGCCGACCTCGTCGAGGCGTTCGGCGGCATCGACGGGTTGCTGCTGATCGTCGCGGGCGCCGTGGTCGCGTTGATCCTGCTCGTCGTCTACCGGAGTCCGCTGCTGCCGCTGATCGTGCTCCTGTCGGCGGTGTTCGCGCTCGGCCTGGCCAGCTTCGTCGTGTACCTGTTGGCCAAGAACGACATCCTCGCGCTGAACGGCCAAAGCCAAGGCATCCTCTCGATCCTCGTCTTCGGCGCCGCGACGGACTACGCGCTGCTGCTGGTGTCGAGATTCCGCGAGGAACTCCGGGACACACAGGACAAGTACGCCTCCATCCGCACGGCCTGGCGCGGCACGGTCGAGCCCATCGCGGCATCCGCTGGCACGGTGATTCTCGGCGTGCTGTGCCTGCTGTTCAGCGACCTCGACTCGAACAAGGGCCTCGGACCCGTCGCGGCCATCGGCATCGGCGCCGCGCTGCTCACCACGATGACGTTCCTGCCCGCCACGCTCGCGTTGCTCGGCCGCGCCGCGTTCTGGCCGTTCGCGCCGAAGTTCGGCTCGCCGCACCCGGAGACGAGCGGACTGTGGGGCAAAGTCGCCGGCACGGTGCGGAGCAAGCCGCGCGCGATCTGGATCGTCACGACCCTGGTCCTGCTGGTCGGCGCCGCGTTCCTGCCGCAGCTCAAGGCATCCGGCACCGCGCAGTCCGACGTGTTCCTGACCAAGGTCGAATCCGTTACGGGACAAGAGGTGCTGTCACGGCACTTCGCCGGCGGCACCGGCTCACCGACGGTCATCATCGCCGCCGAGGCCAAGACGGCCGAGGTGCTGCAGAAGTCCGAAGTAGATGGAGTCGCTGACGTCAGGCCCACTGGCACAGCGGAAGGCCAGGTGCGCATCGAGGCCACGCTGAAGGACGCGCCGGACTCGGACGCCGCGGTGGCAACCGTTGAACGCATCCGTGCGGCGGTGCACGGGATCGACGCCAAGGTCGGCGGTCAGACGGCGACGTTGCTGGACACGAGGAACACGTCCGAACACGACCGGCTGCTGATCATCCCGATCGTGCTGTTGGTGATCTTCCTGGTCCTGGCGTTGCTGCTGAGGTCGTTGCTGGCGCCGATCCTGCTGATCGCCACGGTCGTGCTGTCGTTCGCGGCCACGATGGGCGTGTCGGCGCTGGTGTTCAACCACGTCCTGGACTTCCCCGGCGCGGACCCGGTCGTGCCGCTGTTCGGGTTCGTCTTCCTGGTGGCGCTGGGCATCGACTACAACATCTTCCTGATGACCCGCGTGCGCGAGGAGACCAAACAGCTCGGCACGGTCGAGGGCACGCTGCGAGGCCTCAGCCTGACCGGCGGCGTGATCACCTCGGCCGGCGTGGTGCTGGCGGCGACGTTCGCCGCGCTCGCCGTGCTGCCGATCCTGTTCCTCACGCAGATCGCCTTCATCGTCGCGTTCGGTGTCCTGCTGGACACGCTGCTGGTGCGGTCGTTGCTGGTCCCGGCACTGTCGGTGGACATCGGCGGCCGAATCTGGTGGCCGTCGAAGCTGCGGTGAGCCAGGATCGCGTCCATGACCTACACCGCACGTCAGCTCAACCGCGCCACGCTCGAACGGCAGCTGCTGCTCGAGCGTGAGCCGATCGACGTGCTCACGGCGATCGACCGGATCGTGGCGATCCAGGCGCAGGAGCCCGCGTCGCCGTACATCGCGCTGTGGAACCGGATGAGCAGCTTCGACCCGGCCGATCTCGACGAGGCGTTCACGAGCGGCGCGGTCCGCAAGGCCACGCTCATGCGGATCACCCTGCACGCCGTCACGGTCGCCGACCACGAGGTGTTCCACCACGCGATGCTGCCCGCGCTCAGGGCGTCCCGGCTGCACGACAAGCGGTTCAAGGCGATGGGCCTGACGATCGAACGCGCCGACGAGGTTCTTCGGCACATGCTGGAGTTCGCCGCCGAACCGCGGACCAAGAAGGAGCTGGAGGCGCTGCTGCACTCGCACGTAGGCGACGTGGGTGAGCCGGGCATCTGGTGGGCGCTGGCCTCCTACGCGCCGCTCGTGCGGATGCCGACCGGCGGTCCGTGGGCGTACGGGCCGAAGCTGGCGTTCCAGACCGTGGCGATCGAGCCGCGCGAGCGGATGGCCGCACTCGCCGAGATGCTGCGCCGCTACCTCACCGGGTTCGGGCCCGCGACCGTGCTGGACATGAACCAGTTCACGATGCTGCCGCGCACGTCGATCCGGGAAGCGCTGGAGTTGCTGGACCTGGTCCGCGAAGGCGACTACTACGACGTTCCAGATCGGACAGTCCCGGACGAGGACACCCCGGCGCCACCCCGGCTGATGGCCATGTGGGACAGCACGTTGCTCGCCTACGCCGACCGCAGCCGCATGATCCCTGACGAGTACCGCAAGCTCGTGATCCGCAACAACGGCGACACACTGCCGACACTTCTCGTTGACGGCCGGGTGGCAGGAGTCTGGCGTCCCAACGTGGAAGGCGGCATCGAAGCCTCCGCCTTCCACGCTTTGAGCGAGGACCAGTGGACCGCTCTCGCGGAGGAAGCCAAGGCGCTGCACAAGTTCCTCGGCGAGAGGGAGCCGCAGGTCTACCGCCGTTTCAACCGCTGGTGGACCGGTCTGCCCGTCGATCAGGTTCGAATTCTGTGACGACGTCGACATCTTTCGCTTGCTGTGACAGCAAGAGGAACCGCAGCCCCTCGGCAGACGCCTCGTCCGTCGCGGTGTACGCGACGAGCAGCTGGTCGGGGTGAGTGTCCACGCTGAACTGCTGCACGTCGAGCGTGAGCTTGCCCGCCACTGGATGCCGGTAGGTCTTCACGAGCTGGCGCGGGCCGCGGACCTGGTGCGACGCCCACCACGTGCGGAAGTCCGGGTCACGCACGCTGAGCTCGCCGACGAGTCCGGTGAGGACCGGATCGTGCGGCGTGCGGCCTGCCTCCATCCGCAGCACCGCAACGCATTCGCGGGCCGAGCGCTCCCAGTCGCCGTACAACGCGCGGAACGCCGGGTCGAGGAACGTCAGCCGGATCAGGTTGCGCGCGGCCGGTTCCAGCGCCTGGAAATCGGTGAGGAGAGCGGCAGCCCCGCGGTTCCACGCCAGGACGTCCATGCGGCGGTGCAGGACCATCGCCGGGATGTCCGGCATGCCGTTCAGCAACTGCCGCAGCCGCGTGGCGACCTCAGGAGCCGCCTCCTGCCTGGCCGGGGCGACATCGGCGACCGTGAACAGGTAGTCGCGCTCGTCAGGCGCCAGCTGCAGTGCGTCCGCCAGCGCGTCGAGCACGGTGCGGGAGACCCGGTTGGTGCGGCCCTGTTCGAGCCGGACGACGTAGTCGACGCTGACGTGGGCGAGCTGCGCCAGCTCCTCGCGGCGCAGGCCGGGCACTCGGCGCTGCCTGCCGTCGTCCGGGAAGCCCGCGCGGTGCGGGTCGAGGGCGGCGCGGCGGGTGCGGAGGAACTCGCCCAGTTCGGTCATGCCTCCAGTGTCCTGGGATCGCGGGCGATGTGCCTGGTACTGGTCTGCCTAGGCTGGGTTCTCCCTGGTTGAGCCCGTGCCCGGCGACGAGCGTGGTGGCCATGGAAACCGTGACCTTTCCCAGCAACGGACTCGACCTCGCCGGCCACCTGTACCGGCCGGAAGGAGAACCGCGCGGCGCGATCGTCGTCGGTCACCCCGGCAGCGGCGTGAAGGAGCAGGCCGCCGGGGCGTATGCGCGACAGCTCGCCGACCAGGGCTTCCTGGCGTTGGCGTTCGACGCGGCCTACCAGGGCGAGAGCGCGGGAGAACCGCGTGGCCTGGAGGACCCGGCTCAGCGCGTCGAGGACATCCGGGCGGCCGTGACGTTCCTGGACGCCGAGAACGTCGGGGTGCTCGGCATCTGCGCGTCCGGCGGGTACGGCCTGGCCGCCTCCGGAACCGACCAGCGCATCAAGGCGGTCGCCGCGGTCAGCCTGGCCGACATCGCGCGCCAGTTCCGGTTCGGCGCCGACGGCACGCAGGATCCCGCAGTGCTGCAAGGGATGCTGGCTCAGGGTCAGGACGGGAGCTTCCCGCTCTTCCCCGAGACGGAGGAGCAAGCCCGCCAAGCCGGTCCGCACGCCTACGACGGCTGGGAGTACTACTGCACGCCGCGCGCCGAGCACCCGCGTTCGGCGAAGACGCTGACCTGGAACAGCGTCGGGCGGATCGCGGCGTTCGACGCGTTCCGGACCGTCGACCTGATCACACCGCGGCCCGTGTTGTTCGTCGTGGGCCGGGACGCGGTGACATCGTGGATGACCGTGGAGGCGTACCAGAAAGCGGCCGGCCCCAAGGAGGTCCACTGGATCGAGGGGGCCGGCCACGTCGACCTCTACGACCGGTACGTGCCGCGGGTCGTCGAGCGCGTCACCGAGTTCTTCGGCAAGAACCTCTAGATCTGGGCGGCGACTCCCCAGGCGCGGTCCAGCTCCCGCTGATAACGGCCGGGGTTGCGGGCGACGAGTTCCTGGTGCAGCACCAGGGATTCGGCGATCGCGGCCTCGGCCTCGGCGCGTTCGGCCCGCAGCACGCGGATGAGCGCGTGGTCCGTCAGAGCGTCGGCGAGCAGGTAGGCGTACTCGTACGGGTCGCCCGCACACCACTCGCGATACTCGGCGACGGACCGCAGTGACGCCTCCAGCGCGACGTCGTGCTGTCCCAAGTGGGCGGACGCCAACGCGAAGGTGTTGCGCGCCATGGCTTTGTCCTCGGCGTCACGGTAGAGCTCCAGTCCCTTCGCCGCCGCCTCGGCCGCTTCGGCGTAGCAGCGTCGGGTGATCAGCGCGCTGGCCCGGTTGGTCCACGCCTGCGCCAGCTGGTCACGGTCGTCGTGCTTGGTGGCGAGCGCGATGGCCTCGTCGCTGGCGGCGAAGCACTCGTCGAGCCGGCCGAGGTCGTGGAACCGGCAGGAGAGGGCGCAGAGCGCGAGACCGAGCTTGAGCTCCATCTTCCTGATGGTCTCCGGCCGTTCCGTCGCCGCCGCCAGGGCGCGGTAGCGTTCGACCGACTCCTGGTGCACCGGCACCGAGTCCTCGTCGAACCCGAGGTCGTGCAGCCGGATGCCGTGGTTGGTCAGTGCCCCGGCCAGGTTGCTGAGGTACGTCCAGTCGCGTGTCTTCTCCGCGGGCCGCCGCAGCGTCTCCACCGCCGCCGCGTGGGACGTGCGGGCTTCCTCGATCCGGCCGAGGCGTTGCTGCAGGAGGCTGAGGTCGTTGAAGATCTCGTAGCCCGTGGCGAACGTGTCCCGGTGCTGCCAGAACGCCGCGGCCTCCGCGGCGGCCTCGATCGCCCGCTCGTACTCGCCGATCGCCGTCAACCGGTCCGCGTACTCGGACAGCTTGTGCGCCAGGGGATACCCCTCGGGTGGGCCGTTCTTGACCTTCTTCTGCCCGCGCGCGTACTCGACCGCCTCTCCGGCGACGCGGGCGGCATCCTCGTGCCTGCCCAGCTTGCCGAGCAGGTCGGTCATCGAGTACCAGGCCTCGTTGGCGATCTCCAGGTCGTAGCTGCCGGGCCTCGCCAGTTCGAGAGCGAGCGCGAGCTCCTCCTCGGCGACCGGCAACGCCTCCTCGTACCGCTCCAGCGCGACGAGACTCTTGCGCAGGGAGTCCAGTGTCCGCCGCAGGTTCGCCCGGTCGGCATCGAGCCGGACGAACTCCAGCGCCTCCTGGAACATGCGCACGGCCAGGCCGTGCCAGCCGGCGTCCTGGAAGGTGTCCGCGAGGATCATCAGCGTGGACGGCAGGGCGTCGCGCGACGGCCACGTCTCCCGCGGGGTGTCCCGCAGCTCCTCGACCACCGGGAACTGGATCCGAATGATCTTGTAAGGATCCGGGTAGATGTTCACCGACGGCTGCTGCCACGTTTCCTCGCGGCGCACTCTCTCGATCACCCGCGAGTAGATATCACGCGGTGCGCACCTCGGGGACCGTCTTGGACACTTCCGCCTCCGATGCAACGGAAGCGAGCCGCTCAGCCATGGTGCCGCCGGCGGGAGTGCCTGCGGGCGAAGGCATCTTGCCGAGCAGGTAACCGGCGTGGCTCACCCCGAGCAGCACCAGGAACGCGTCGGAGAACGCGGGCAGCCCGGCGATACCGGCGGGGTTGTTCACGGCCTTGAGCGCCGAGACCGCCTGCGCGACGTAGAGGGCCACCAGCAGCACGGTGACGACGAGGTTCTGGAACTTGGTCAGGTCGACGGACTTCCCGGCCGACGCGCCTTCCTCGACGGTCAGCATCTCCCACAGCTTCCCGCCTTCCTTCCCCATCGGGTAGGCGGCCACCGCCTCTGGCCGGTTCGTGCTCTTCACGACCTTCACGGCCGCCGCCACGACCGCGGACGCGAGCGAGATGCCGAGCAGCCACAGCACCTGGGACGGGATCTGGAACCCGGCCACGTCGACCTGCCCGGCCGCGAACCGCCCGAACGCCATGCCCGCGATCAGCGACAGCAGCACGACCGTCCACAACATCACCTGCAGCCGGCTCAGGCTGTACCGGCCGCGTGCGTCCCGCAGCACGCTCAGCGCGCCCAGCCTGCTCGGAATCACCACCGCGAGCAGCACGATGACGAGTGCGGACACGAGCCAAGCCCAGAACGTGGTCGCCATGGTGGTCTCCTCGCTACGCCGTTCGGACGCTGTGGCCCGTACGTCGTCGCGAGGCGACCAGGCGTTATCACACCGGGTAACGATTTGGGGGTCGGTCTACCAGCGGCAGGCGGTGTCCGGCTCGCAGCACGGCGCCAGGAAGCGGCAGCTCGGGCAGATCCACTTCGACCCGTTGCCGTACGGGCGCAGGTCGTCGGACTCGCACTGCGGGCACTGGGGGAGCTGTGCTGTCCTCTGGGGTGCCTTCTTGACGGGCTCGGTCACGCGGGCACCGTACTTCAGTTGTGGTCGATCACGAGGTCGGCACGACGGGCCGGGTCGCACTTCGCGAAGTAGAGCTTCTGACCCACGACGTACCGGCGGTTGCGGGGATCGTCCGGATCGGACGGACTGCCGTCGCGCTTCGCCATGCGTGCCACCGAGACCGCGAACTCGACGGACAGGAACACCGAGAAGTCCCAGTGGTCCACGAGCTCGTCGCGGTGCAGGAAGATCCCGTCCACCAGCAGGATCGCTTCGCGCGACGCGGTCTCGAACGGTGCGTCCACGTACTCGTCGGTCACCAGGTCGTGGCTCGCCCGCCGGAACGGCTGCACGGCCGCGAACGGCACCAGCAGGTACTCGGCGAACCGCTCGTGGTCGAAGCTGTCGAGGAAGAACCCTTCGGGCGAGGTCCGCCCGCGCTCCCAGCGCACCGCACGCGGGTGGTGGAAGTCGTCCACGGACGCCCGCACCACTTCCCGGCCGCGCGCCCGCAGCACGGCGGCCAGCTGGTCGCAGAACGTCGTCTTGCCCGCCCCGTCCACCCCGTCGACCGCGACCAGCCCGGAAGCAGGCAGCAGGTCGGCGACTTCCTCATGCACCACGCTCTCGACGATCTCACACGCCGTGACCGCGATAGGCCCTATCGGATGAGACCTGGGTCTCCCCGGCCTCAAGAACGCGTAAAAGCCGCCCCCAACGCCGTAAGGACGCTGTCAGGCACCGCCTGATCAGGCATTTCCTGTTGCACGCTGCCGGGCGTCATCAAGAAAACCTGTCGTTGAAGGGAGCGGCGTCATGGCCGACCTGGCCTACGCGTTGCTGCTGATCGGGAGTTTCGTCGTGCTGGGCCTGACAGTGCGCGGACTGGAGAAGTTGTGAGCACGGGACTTGTCGCGAACGCCGTCGCCGGCGTGATCGCGCTCGGGCTGATCGTCTACCTGTTCATCGCACTCATCAGGCCGGAGAAGTTCTGATGTCACCTCTCGTGGCCGGCCTGCTGCAGGTCGGCATCCTCGTCGCGGCCCTGGCGGTCGTGTACCGGCCCCTCGGCGACTACATGGCCCGCGTGTTCGAGGCCAACAGCCACTCGAAGGTCGAAAAGGCCGTCTACCGGTTCGCCCGGATCGACCCGGACGCCCAGCAGAAGTGGAGCACCTACGCGTACGGCGTGCTGGGCTTCTCGTTCGTCGGCATCGTGTTCCTCTACGTCATCCAGCGCCTGCAGACCGTCTTGCCGTTCAACTTCGGCCGCGGGAACATCGAGCCCGGCATGGCGTTCAACACGGCGATCAGCTTCGTGGCGAACACGAACTGGCAGTCGTACGTGCCGGAAGCCGTGATGGGTCACGCGGTCCAGATGATCGGCCTGACCGTGCAGAACTTCGTGTCGGCGGCGGTGGGGCTCGCGGTGGCGATCGCCCTCATCCGCGGGTTCGTCCGGCACCAGACCGACCGGCTCGGCAACTTCTGGGTCGACCTCACCCGCGGCACCCTCCGCATCCTGCTGCCGATCTCGTTCGTGTTCGCGCTCGTTCTCGTCGCGTTGGGCGTCACGATGTCGCTCAAGTCCGGTGTGGACGTTGACGGCCAGACGATCGCGAACGCACCCGTTGCCGGCCAGGAGGCCATCAAGGAGCTCGGCACCAACGGTGGCGGCGTCCTCAACGCCAACTCGGCGCACCCGTTCGAGAACCCGAGCGAGTGGACCAACCTCATCGAGATCTTCCTGATCCTGGTGATCCCGGTCGCGCTCACCCGCACGTTCGGCCGGCTCGTCGGCCAGCACAAGCAGGGCTACGTGCTGCTGGGTGTCATGGGCGTCATCTGGACCGCGATGCTCGCGGTGATCTGGGGTGCGGAAGCGAGCGGGCTCAGGCCGTTGGAGGGCAAGGAACTCCGGTTCGGCATCCCCGGCAGCGCGATCTTCGCCGACGCCACGACCGGTACGTCGACCGGTGCGATCAACTCGCTGCACGACAGCTACACCGGCCTCGGTGGCGGCGGCGCGCTGCTCAACATGCTGTTCGGCGAGATGACTCCGGGCGGTGTCGGCACCGGTCTCTACAGCATCCTGGTGATGGCGATCATCGCGATGTTCCTGGCAGGTCTGATGGTCGGCCGCACACCGGAGTACCTCGGCAAGAAGCTGGGGCGCAAGGAGGTCACCGCCGCCGCGGTCTCGATCCTCGCGATGCCCACGGTTCTACTGATCGGCGCCGGTATCGCGGCCATCCTGCCGAGCACGCGAGGAGCGCTCAACAACCCCGGCGCGCACGGCTTGTCGGAGATCCTTTACGCCTACGCGTCAGCCTCGAACAACAACGGAAGTGCGTTCGGCGGCATCACGGTCACGAACGACTGGTTCCAGTCGTCGCTCGGCCTGTGCATGCTGTTCGGCCGGTTCATCCCGATCATCGCGGTGCTGGCGCTCGCCGGATCCCTTGCGGCGCAGAAGAAGGTGCCGGTCACGTCGGGCACGCTGCCCACCACCGGGCCGCTCTTCGCGACCCTGCTCACCGGCTCGATCGTCCTGGTCGCCGCGCTGACGTTCGTTCCCGCTCTCGCTCTCGGCCCCATCGCGGAGGCACTGCAGTGACCACCACACCGAGCATCGCCACCGCGATCCCGGACGCTCTCCGGAAGCTCCACCCGCGCCACCAGCTGCGCAGCCCGGTCATGTTCGTCGTCTGGGTGGGATCGCTGCTGGTCACCGTGTTCGCGGCGACCGACCCGAGCGTGTTCACCGTCGCGGTCGCACTGTGGCTGTGGTTCACGGTGCTGTTCGCGAACCTCGCCGAGGCCGTCGCGGAAGGTCGCGGCAAGGCGCAGGCCGACTCGCTGCGCAAGACCAAGAAGGACGCCGTCGCCAGGCTCGTCAACGGTGACGTCGTCGCCGGCACCGAGCTGAAGGTCGGCGACCTGGTGGTCGTCGGGGCCGGTGAGGTCATCCCCGGCGACGGCGACGTCGTCGAAGGCATCGCGACGGTCGACGAGTCGGCGATCACCGGTGAGTCCGCACCCGTCATCCGCGAGTCCGGCGGCGACCGGTGTGCGGTCACCGGTGGCACGACGGTGTTGTCCGACCGGATCGTCGTCAAGATCACGACCAGGCCGGGCGAGTCCTTTGTGGATCGAATGATCGCGTTGGTCGAAGGCGCGGAACGGCAGAAGACGCCGAACGAGATCGCGCTGACGATCCTGCTGTCCACGCTGACGATCATCTTCGTGCTCGCGGTCGTGGCGCTGCAGCCGTTCGCGATCTACTCGGGCGGGGAGCAGTCGGTGGTCGTGCTGACCGCGTTGCTGGTCTGCCTGATCCCGACGACGATCGGCGCTCTCCTGTCCGCGATCGGCATCGCGGGCATGGACCGGCTGGTGCAGCGCAACGTGCTGGCGACCTCCGGCAAAGCGGTCGAGGCGGCGGGCGACATCGACACGTTGCTGCTCGACAAGACCGGCACGATCACCTGGGGCAACCGCCGCGCGACCGAGTTCATCCCGGTCGGCCCGGCGTCCGAGGAGACGCTCGTCGCCGCCGCACGGCTCGCGAGCCTGGCCGACGACACTCCCGAGGGCCGCAGCATCCTGGAGCTCGCGGGCGGGCAACCCGCGTCCGACCACGAGAAGACCGGCGAGTTCGTGCCGTTCACCGCGCAGACCAGGATGTCCGGCATCGACCTGGGCGACCGCAGCATCCGCAAGGGCGCGGCGTCGGCGTTCGAGCTGACCGACACGGCCCGCGAGATCGTCGACGAGATCAGCTCGCAGGGCGGCACCCCGCTCGTCGTGGCGGAGAACGGTCACGTCCTCGGCATCATCCGGCTGAGCGACGTCGTGAAGCCCGGCATGAAGGAACGCTTCGCCGAGCTGCGCGCGATGGGCATCCGCACGGTGATGGTCACCGGCGACAACCCGTTGACCGCCAAGGCGATCGCGGAGGAGGCGGGCGTCGACGACTTCCTCGCCGAGGCCAAGCCCGAGGACAAGATGGCCCTGATCCGCCAGGAGCAGGAGGGCGGGCGGCTGGTCGCGATGACCGGTGACGGCACGAACGACGCCCCGGCGCTCGCCCAGGCGGACGTCGGTGTCGCGATGAACACCGGCACGTCGGCCGCGAAGGAGGCCGGCAACATGGTCGACCTCGACTCGGACCCGACCAAGCTGATCGAGATCGTGGAGATCGGCAAGCAGTTGCTGATCACGCGTGGCGCGTTGACGACGTTCAGCGTTGCCAACGACCTCGCGAAGTACTTCGCGATCCTGCCGGCCATGTTCGCGGCGATCTACCCGGCCCTGGACAAGCTCAACATCATGCGCCTGGCCACGCCGCAGTCCGCGATCCTGTCCGCGGTGATCTTCAACGCGCTGATCATCGTGGCGCTGATCCCGCTGGCCTTGAAGGGCGTCCGCTACCGGCCGTCCAGCGCGTCCGCGTTGCTGCGGCGCAACCTGCTGATCTACGGCCTGGGCGGCGTCGTGACTCCGTTCGCCGGGATCTGGCTGATCGACCTGCTCGTGCGACTCATCCCCGGGATTGGCTGACATGGAGAACTTTCTGAAGCAGTCGTGGGCGGGCCTGCGGATCCTGCTCGCCCTCACCGTGCTCCTCGGGGTGCTGTACCCCTTGTCCGTGTGGGGTGTTTCGCGCTTGCCCGGCCTGCGCGCCAACGCCGAAGCAACGGACACCACTCTTGTTGCGGTTGCCCGGGAAGGCGACAAGTACTTCGTGCCGCGCCCGTCCGCCGCGACCCTGCCAGCGTCCGGTGGTTCGAACAAGGGCGAGCTCAACGAGGACTACACCAAGGTGATCGCCGGGCGCCGTGCGCAGATCGCCCAGCGGGAAGGCGTCTCCGAGGACCAGGTGCCGCAGGACGCCGTCACCGCCTCGGCTTCCGGCCTCGACCCGGACATCAGCCCGGAATACGCGGCCTTGCAGGTGCCCCGCGTGGCGCGCGCGTCCGGGCTGTCCGTGGAGAAGGTCCGGGATTTGGTGGCTGCCGGCACTCACGGCACTTTCACCACCACCGTCAACGTGACCGCGCTGAACCGCGCCATCGACAGCGCGACCAGGTGACGAGGAGGCCGCAGGATGACGTCAGTGCTGGTGGTCGACGACGAACCGCAGATCGTCCGCGCGTTGAGGATCAACCTCAGCGCGCGCGGCTACGACGTGATGACGGCCTACGACGGTAAATCCGCTCTCGGCGTGGCCGTGGCGGGCAAGCCCGACGTCGTGGTCCTGGATCTGGGCCTCCCGGACCTCGACGGCGTGGAGGTGATCGCGGGCCTGCGCGGGTGGTCCGCGATCCCGATCATCGTCCTCTCCGCCCGCACCGACTCCGCGGCCAAGGTGGAAGCCCTGGACGCGGGTGCCGACGACTACGTCACCAAGCCGTTCGGCATGGACGAGCTCCTGGCCCGCCTGCGCGCGGCCGTGCGTCGCGGCCTGGCCCGCGACGGGGGAGACCCGATCGTCGAAACCTCGTCGTTCATCGTCGATCTGGCGGTGAAGAAGGTGCGCCGCGACGGCCACGAAATCCATCTCACGCCAACGGAGTGGGGCCTGGTCGAGATCCTGGCCCGCAACCCGGGCCGGCTCGTCTCCCAGAAACAGCTCCTGCAGGAGGTCTGGGGCCCGATGCACGTCAACGAGTCCCAGTACCTGCGCGTCTACTTCGCCCAGCTCCGGCGCAAGCTGGAAGCCGACCCGGCCCACCCCCGGCACCTGATCACCGAGCCGGGCATGGGCTACCGCCTGGAGCTGTGACCGGGGCCATCGTGATCGTCAGGATCGCGTCAAAGTGAGCCGTGCCGGTGTCAGGGTCTCGTCCGGGGCCTGGGAAAGCCCGATCGGCGGGCGTGCACTTGAGCCATGACACTCGCGGAGTTGCTGCCCAGCATCGGATGCGCCACCGAGCCGGTGCTGGAAGAGGGCCTGTGGCCGGACGAAACTCACCTGTCCGGCGCGGACCTCGTCATCGGTGGAGTCCCCGCCACGCGCCTCGCCGCCCAGTTCGGCACCCCGTGCCAGGTCCTGGACGAGGAAACGGTTCGACGCCGCGCCCGGTCGTTCGTCGAAACGCTTCCGGGCGCCGAGGTCGTGTTCGCGGGCAAGTCGTTGCCCTGCCCCGAGGTCTACCGCTGGATGGCCTCGGAGGGTCTCTCGCTCGACGTCTCCTCGGCCGGCGAACTGGCCCTCGCGAAGGCCGCCGGGTTCCCCGCGCGGCGAATCGTCATGCACGGCAACGTGAAGACCGCCGAGGACCTCAAGGCCGCTCTGGAGCACGGGGTCTCGCGGATCGTGGTCGACTCGTTCGACGAGATCGCCCAGCTCGGCGCTCTCGCCCGCCACGGTCAGGAGGTCATGATCCGCGTGACGCCCGGCGTGGACGCCCACACCCACGCCGCGATCGCGACGGGCGTGGAAGACCAGAAGTTCGGTTTCTCACTGGCTTCCGGCGCGGCCCTGGAAGCCGTCCTCCGCGTGGTGGAGCAGCCTTCGTTGCGGCTCGTCGGCCTGCACTGCCACATCGGCTCGCAGGTCCGCCACGTCGCGTCCTACGAGGAAACCGTGCGCCGGATGGTCGGCCTGATCGCGTCGTGCGGTGTCCGCATCGACCAGCTGGACCTCGGCGGTGGTTTCTGCGCTCCTCACCTGCCGGGGGAGCAGGAGTTCGACCTCTTCGGCTTCGCCCAGCGGGTTCGCGGCACCCTCCACTACGAATGCGCGCTGCACCGGGTGCCGGTGCCTCGCGTCCTGATCGAACCGGGTCGCTCGATCGTCGCGAACGCAGGCGTGACCCTGTACCGGGTCTGCGCGGTCAAGCGTGGCGTCCGAACCTTCGTGGCCGTCGACGGCGGCATGAGCGACAACCCGCGCCCGTCCTTGTACGGCGCCAAGTACGCCGTCCGCCTGGTGGGCCGGGGCGGCAAGCAGCAGCCGATGACCGTGGTGGGCAGGCACTGCGAGGCAGGCGACGTACTGGCCGAGGACGTACCGCTACCGGCCGACGTGCACGCGGGCGACCTCCTGGCCGTACCCGCGACAGGCGCCTACCACCACGCCCTGGCCTCGAACTACAACCAGGTCTGCCGCCCACCGATCATCGCGGTGAACGACGGCGTGGCACGGCCGATCGTGCGCCGGGAAACCGAGGAGGACCTGCTGCGCCGCTACGTCTGACCGCACCCGTGCTCAACCGGCGAACACGGGGTAGTGGTCGGACAGATCGGTGTAGGTGGACTTGCGTCCCCATGAGGTGACCGACCACTCCGGACTCTTCACCCGTCGCGTCTCGTTGCGCAGCACCGGCCCCTGGATCGTCAGCACGTAGTCGAGGTGCTCGGACGCGTACTCGGGCCCGTACTGTTCGCGGCAGATGCTGTTGTCCGCGCAGTCCCACGAGAACGGATGCCCGACCACCTCAGGAGTCGACGCGCCCAGCTCGGCGACCATCCGCGGGAACTCGTCAGAAGCCTTGACGACGTTCATGTCGCCCGCCACGTACACCGGCTCGGACGCGGGGATGTGGCGAGCGGCCAGGAACGACCTGATCTCGGCACGCTGCGTCGTCCGGTACCCGGCCGGAGCCGAGGTGCAGGTCGAGTCCTCGGCCTGCATGTGCGTGCCGATGACGTGGATCGGCCCGGACGGCGCGTCGATCCGCACGTACGCGAACCCCTTGTTGGAGAACCAGTCCGCGCCGCACGCGTCGTGGTAGACGTGCTGCACCCGTGTCGTGATCGGCCACCGGCTCAGCACCGCGACCCCGCCGTCCTCCGGCGTCGACGAGCTGTAGGAGCCCGAGGTCTGGTCCCACCCGGCCGTACTGCGGCCGAGCACCGGGGTCTGGTGCGGGTAGGTGTCGCGGAGGTTCGTCAGCAACCGGTCCGAGGCGGCGTTGTCGAACGCCTCGTTGAGCACCACCACGTCCTGGCCGGTGAACACCCCGGTGCTGTCGATCAGGTCGGCGCGCTGCAGCTGACCCCAGTTCGGATACAGGTTCCGCGACAGCATGAACACGTTGTAGGTGGCGATCTTCGGAGCGGCCGGGGCGGCGACCGCGGGGGCGGCCGAGATCGTGAGCACGACGGCGGCGGCGAGCGTGATCAGGCGCATGAGCCCCGATGGTGAAGTACGTGAAGAATATTCACAACCGCTGGAGCATGACCAGATGGTGTCGTATCGATCAAGGACGGATGAATCGCAGGCGGGTAACACCGCGTGCCGCACCGGCGACTGACTTCTTGCCTGAGCCGTCCAGTCCGCCGGGGGAGAGCCGCCGTGCCGCGCGAGATCGAGTTCGTCGTCGTGAATCCGGACGGCGATGCCCATGCCGCCAGTGAGGCGAGCGAAGGGCTGCTGGAAGAGCTCGACCGGCTCGGCTTCGACCGGCTCGACCGGGCCACCACGACGACGGACGAGCGGGGCACGCGCTCCGGCACCGTCGCGATCGTCGGCACGCTGGTCGGGATCGTGTCGTCGCCCGCGGTGCTGCGCGGGGCGGTGGAGGTCGTGAAGAGCTGGCTGGTGCGGCGGGAACGCGGGACGGTGAAGATCACCTGCGGCGAGGACGTGCTCGAGCTGAACGCGGTGTCGAAGTCTCAGCAGGAAGCGCTGGTCCAGGCGTTCCTGGCTCGGCACGCCCCGGAGATCGACGCGGACTGACATGGCCCGCAGATGCCTGATCATCGCGAACCAGCACTACGAGGACCCGGTGTTCGGCGAGCTGCCCGGTGCGGCTCAGGACGCCTTGGCGCTGTCCGAGGTGCTCACCCGTCCGGAGATCGGCGGCTTCGACGTCACCGTGGTCCAGAACGCCGGCAGCACGAAGTTCCGGCGCGCGGTCGAGTCGTTCTTCCACGCCGCCGCCCGTGACGACCTGCTGTGGTTGCACATCTCCTGCCACGGCATGAAGAACCGCGACAACCGCCTCTACCTGGTCGGCTCGGACACCGAGAACGACTACCTCGCCGCGACCGGAGTCGACTGCACGTTCGTGAGCGACCAGGTGGAGAGCTGCCGGTCGAACCAGATCGTCGTCTTCCTGGACTGCTGCTACAGCGGCGCCTACAGCAGGGGCCTGCGCACCCGCGGCACCGAGTCGGTCGACGTCGCCGAGGCGTTCGACGGACGCGGCCGGGTGGTGATCACCGCCTCGAACGCCCTGCAGTTCAGCCACGAGTCCGTGCTCAGCAGCCGGGACGCCGCCGAGCCGTCGATCTTCACCCAGGCGATCGTGAACGGGCTGCGCACCGGCGACGCCGATCTCGACCTCGACGGCAGCATCAGCGTCGACGAGCTGTACGAGTACGTCTACCGGGAGGTGCGCACCCGGCTGCCGAACCAGACGCCCACCCGCAGCGTCTCCAGCGCGGAAGGCACGCTCGTGCTGGCGCGCAACGTCCGCACCGCCTCGGCGCAGCTGCCGGCCGAGCTCGTGCGGGCGAGCCGGAGTCCGTTGAGCTGGCAGCGCATCGGGGTCGTGCACGAGCTGGAGAACCGGCTGGGCAGCCGCCACGAGGTCGTCCGCGCGGCCGCCGCGGACCTGCTCGCCGAACTGACGCGGGACGCCGACCCCGTGGTCGCCGCACAGGCACGAGCGATGTGGCTCGGCCGCGGCCTCGGCGAGCTTCCCGTTGGCGCACAACCAGAACACGAGACCTGGGACGTCACCACGCGGGCGGTCGGCATCGACTTCGGCACCACCAACTCGGCCGTCGCCGCGGTGGTCGACGGCGAATGCCGGATCGTGCTCAACGAGTTCGGCAACCGCACCACGCCGAGCGTCGCCGCCCTGACCGCGGAAGGGGAGTGGCTGGTCGGCGAACGCGCGAAGAACCAGGCGGCCGCGAACCCGGAACGCACCTTCTCGTCGGTCAAGCTGAAGCTCGGCTCCAGCTGGTCCACCGAGATCGACGGCCGGCGGTACAGCGCCGAGGACATCGCCGCGATCATCCTCCGCCATCTCAAACGAAGTGCGGAACAGACGCTGAAATCGCAGATCGTGGACGTCGTGCTGACCGTGCCCGCCTACTTCACCCTGGCGGAACGCCGGGCGCTGGTCGAGGCGGCGCACCAGGCAGACCTGCACGTGAAGCGCGTGGTGACCGAGCCGAACGCGGCCGCGCTCGCGTACGGGATGGGCGATGACCTCGACAAGACCGAAGGAGCGGACAACTTCGTCCTGGTGCTGGACCTCGGTGGAGGCACGTTCGACGTGTCGCTGCTCGACGTCGGCTTCGTGCCGGCCAGCAGTCCTCCGGAATCGGCGGACGATGTCGTGATCATGGACGTCTACGCGATGAGCGGCGACAACCGGCTGGGTGGTGACGACTGGGACCTGCGGATCTGTGAATGGCTGTGTGCGAGGTTCCACGCGGCCACCGGGATCGACCTCACGGCGGACGCGTCGGCGCTGCGCCGGGTCCGCGAGGCGGCGGAACGCGCGAAGATCGAACTGTCGGGTGCCCGGTCGGCCACCATCACCGTGCCTTACGTCTCGGCCGGGTTCACGCTGGAGGACGAGCTTTCCCGCGAGCGCTTCGAGGAGATCAGCGCCGACCTGCTGGACCGCGTCCGGCGGCCGATCGATCGGGTGCTGAAGGACGCCGGCGTCAAGATCGCCGGGATCAAGCAGGTGTTGCTGGTGGGCGGAGCCGCGCGCATGCCCGTGATCGGCGCGCTCGTGGCGGAGCTGACCGGAGTCGCGCTCCGGCGCGGGCTGATCCCGGACGGCGTGGCGATCGGTGCCGCACTCCAGGCGGGCGTGATGACGGGAGACGTCAGGGATCTGCTGCTGTACGACGCGGTCCCGTGGTCGCTGGGCGTCGAGATCGGTGACGGCGTGCTCGTGAAGATCATCGAACGCAACACGACCATCCCGATGAAACGCAGCGAGATCTTCCGGACCGCCGCTGACGGCCAGCGTTCGGTGCAGGTCCGGCTGTACCAGGGCGAGGGCGAGCAGGCCGTGGCCAACCTGTGCCTGGGCACGTTCACGCTGACCGGGCTGGCGAAGACCGACAGGGACGCGTCGCAGATCGAGGTCACGATCGACATCGATCAGAACTGCACGGTGCGGGTGACCGCCACGGACCTGGCCGGGGGTGCGAAGCACACGATGGTCGTCGACGCGGAAAGCGCCCGCAACGTCGCCGCGCACGACCCCGGTGCCCGGCTGATGGGGATCCCGCCGAAGCTATCGGAGCCGATCCAGATCCGCCCCTGACTTGTCGACCAACGCGCGCATCGCCTCGTAGGCCGCTTCCGGATCGCGCGCGGTGATCGCGTCCAGCACCGCGCGGTGCGACGGCACCGGGTCGTCGTCCACGTTGCCGTGCACGAGCTTGTCCCGCTCCGCCAGCCCGATCGCGATGATCCGCTCGACCTGCGTCAGGAAAGCGTTGTGCGTGGCCGCCATCAGCAGCCGGTGGAACTCCAGGTCTGCCCGGACGGTCGCGGCCAGGTCGCGCGCCGACGCCATCCGCTCCAGGGCGCCGCGGAGAGCCTCGATGTCCGCGTCCGACGCGCGCTCGGCGGCCAGGCGAGCCGCGGCCGGTTCGACGATCACCCGCATCTCGGTCAGCTCGTCGAACAGCCCGTGGTCGGCGCCGGCCTCGGTCTGCCAGCGCATCACGTCGGTGTCCAGCAGGTTCCACGACGAGCGCGGCTGCACGAACGTCCCGCGCTTCTGCCGCGCGTCGATCATGCCCTTGGCGGACAACACCTTCAGTGCCTCGCGCAACGCTGTCAGCGACACGTCGAGCTCCTCGCGCAACGCCGGGAGGTCGAGGGTGTCGCCCTCGCCGATCTCGCCGGCGAGGATCCGGCCCGCCAGCGCCTCGACGGTCTGGCCGTGCACGCCCCGTAGCCGCTTCTCGCTCATGGGGTCAGATCATACGGCACATCATAAATTATGAATTATTCTTGACTTGATCATGACGTGGGCGCAATCTGTCCGCCATGGACAGGCGTCACTTCCTCCGCGTCACCGCCGCCGCGGGTGCAGGGCTGCTCGTGAGCGGCACAGCATCCTGCGCCACGTCGGCGTCTTCCGGCCCGGTCTCCCAGACCGCGGGCACGGCCACGATCCAGTCGAACCTCTCGGCGCCCGCGGCTAAGGCGGCGATCGACGCACTGGTGAAGGCGTTCAACGACAGGAAGGGCGCGCAGGTCTCGGTCAACACCGTGGCCTCGGAGACCTTCCGCACCCAGCTGCCGAGCTACCTGACTTCGGCCAACCCGCCCGACCTCTTCACCTGGTACCCCGGCGCGCTGCTCACCGGGTACGAGAAGAAGGGCCTGCTGCTCGACGTCAGCGACGTCTGGCAGACCATGGGCGACTACCCGCAGGCGTTCAAGACGTTGAGCGGCAAGGTGTTCGTTCCGACCACGTACTACTGGTGGGGCTTCTTCTACCGCAAGTCGAACTTCCAGAAGTGGGGCGTCACCCCGCCGAAGACGTGGACCGAGTTCGTCGACCTGTGCAAGACGTTGCAGGGCAAGGGCGTCATCCCGCTCGGCATGGGCGCTGGCTCCGACTCGCCGTGGACCGCGTCGAGCTGGTTCGACTACTTCAACATCCGCATCAACGGCGCGACCTTCCACCGCGAGCTGCTGGCGGGCAAGCAGAAGTTCGACGACCCGAAGGTCAAGGCGATCTTCACGCCGTGGCGCGAGGTCCTGCCGCACACCGACCCGAACGGCACCGCGATCGGCTTCCAGGAGGCCACTACCGCGATGCTGCAGGGCCGCACGGGCATGCTGCTCACCGGCGCGTTCTTCGCCGACGCGGCACCGAAGGACGCGATCGACGACATCGACTTCTTCCGGTTCCCGATCATCGACCCGAAGGTGCCGCTCGCCGAGGAGGGCCCGACCGACGGCTTCTTCGCGAGCGCCAAGTCCCCGCACGTCAAGGAACTGAAGGAGTTCCTGACCTACGCGGCGACGGCGGAGGGTCAGGAGGCCTACATCAAGGCCTCGTCGGGCACGGTGCTGCCCACGCACCCGAACGCGAAGGACTCCGGCACGCCACTGGTCCAAAAGGGACGCGCGCATCTCAAGGAGGCCGCGGAGATCACCCAGTTCTTCAACCGCGATTCCAGTGACGCGTTGCAGCCCACGGCCGACGCCGCGCTGATCAAGTTCCTGCAGCAGCCCGACCAGGTGGACTCGATCCTCACGACGTGGCAGAAGGCCGCCGAGCAGGTGTGGTCGAGCTGACATGACCAGAAGCTTCACCAGGGTCCCTCCGATCCTGCTGCTGTTCGTGCTCATCCCGTTGCTGGTGGAGGGGTTCTGGGTCTTCTGGCCCGCTGTGCAGGGCTTCTGGCTCGCGCTGACGAACTGGGACGGTGTCTCGCCGCCCCAGTTCGTCGGGCTCGGCAACTACGCCAGGATGATCGACGACCCGGTCTTCCACACCGCCGTCACCAACACCGCGATCTGGCTCGTGCTCTTCGGCGGGTTGTCCGCGGTCGGCGGCCTCGGGATGGCCGTGCTGCTGCAGAAGGAACGTCGCGGCGTCGGGTTCTACCGCGCGGCGCTGTTCGTGCCCGTGGTGTTCTCGCTCGTCGCCACCTCGTTGATCTGGCAGGTGCTCTACCAGCCGGGCGGGATCTTCGACTCCTCGCCGCTGGCCGACCCGGACACCGCGATCTACGCGGTGCTGGTTCCGGCGCTGTGGCGGCAGGTCGGGTACGTGATGGTGCTGTACCTGGCCGGTCTCAAGGGCATCGACCCCGGGCTGTACGAAGCGGCCACTTTGGACGGTGCCACCGCGTGGCAGAAGTTCCGGCACATCACCTGGCCGCAGCTCAGCTCGGTCAACTCGGTGGTGCTGTCGGTGATCGTGATCGACTCGCTGCGGTCGTTCGACGTGGTGTGGTCGATGACGCGCGGCGGGCCCTACCACTCGTCCGAGCTGCTCAGCACGTACATGTACTCGACCGCGTTCCAGTCGCTGAAGCTCGGCTACGCCTCCGCGCTGGCCGTCGTCATCTTCCTGCTGGCGTTCGGCGTGATCGTGACCTACCTCGTCCGCGCGTTCCGGGAGAACTGAGATGGCTAGTCGCACTTCCGGCCGCGTCTTCCACGCCGTGGCGGGCACGGTCTCCGTGCTGTGGCTGTTGCCGATCGCCGCGGTGATCATCACCGCGTTCCGCAGTTTCGACGACATCGCCGCCAACGGGCTGGCTGCCGTGCCGCAGTCGTTCACGTTCGCCGGGTTCGGCGACGCGTGGACCAACGGCGGTGCGGGCGCCATGTGGAACAGCGTGCTCGTCACGGTGCCCACGGTGTTCCTGTCGCTGGCTCTGAGCTCGGCGGCGGCGTATGCGTTGAGCCGCTTCGAGATTCCCGGCCGGCGCACGATCATCCTGCTCATGCTGGCCGGAAACCTGCTGCCACCGCAGATCCTGCTCGTGCCGGTGTCGAAGCTGACCGAGCTGCTCGGCATCTACGACACCCTGATCGCGCTGATCGTCGTGCAGGTCGGGTTCGGGCTCGGCTTCTACACCTTCGTGCTGCAGGGCTTCATGCGTGCCATGCCGAACGAGGTGCAGGAGGCGGCCACGATCGACGGTGCCGGTCCGGTGCAGATCTTCTGGCGGATCGTGTTGCCGATGACCCGGCCCGCGCTGGCGGCTCTCGCTGCGCTGGCGTTCACGTGGATCTTCAACGACCTGCTGTGGGCGATCACCGTGCTGCGGTCGTCGTCCGTCATGCCCGTGACACCGGCGCTGTTGGCGTTGCAGGGCCAGTACGTCTCCAACTGGAACGTCATCGCGGCGGGCTCGGTGATCGCGGCCATTCCGACCGTGGCGGTGTTCCTGCGGTTCCAACGGCACTTCATCTCCGGACTCGCGGTGGGAGCGGTCAAATGACGTGGACCCTTCGGATGGCGACCACCTCGTACACGGTGGCCGTCGAACCGGGCGGCCGCTGGGCCGAACTGGTGGCGTGGGGCCCGCACGGAGTCGAGGCCGGGCCGTCGCCGCTGAAGAACCTCGGCGACATCCACTTCATCACCGAAGCGGACGCGGCACCGGTCGAGTACGTGCCGCGCGGGCAGCGTCCGTTCACCGGCGCCGACCTGGAACTCCCCGGCGACTCGTGGTTCACGTTCGCCGGCGCCACCGAATCTGACGGTGTGCTGCGGCTTGCGTTCGCGGACGACCAGGCCGGCCTTCGTGCCGTGCTCTGCTACCGCCCGGAAACGGCGGTGGACGTGCTCAACCGGTGGGTCGAGCTCACCAACACGTCCGATGAACCGAAGCGATTCGACCAGATCGGCTCGGCGGGCGTGTGTCTGCCAGTCAGCAGCCCGCGACTGTCCTTTCTGCACGGTGAGTGGGCACGTGAGTTCCAGCTGGACCACGTGACGCTCCCCGCGGGCGGGTTCCGAATCGGCAGCTCCTACGGCGTTCCCGGGCACAATCACGCGCCCTGGTTGTCCGTGGACGACACGTGGGGTGTGTCGCTGGCGTGGTCCGGGTCCTGGGAGATCACGGCCGAGGTCGAGCCTTCCGGGCTCACGCGCGTGCGTGCCGGGATGCTCGGCCCGGTCGTGGTCGAGCCGGGGGAGACCTTCGCAACGCCCGAACTCGCCCTGGCGTGCTCCACCGGGAGTCTCGCGCAGGTCTGGCACGCTTACGACCGGCTGCGTTCGAGGCCGGCCCGCAAGCCTGTCCTGTACAACTCGTGGGAGGCAACGGGCTTCGAGGTCTCGCTGCCCAAGCAACGTGAGCTGGCCGCGCTAGCCGCCGAGATCGGTGTCGAGCTGTTCGTGGTCGACGACGGCTGGTTCGTCGGCCGGCACGACGACACCGGCGGCCTCGGCGACTGGTACCCGGAGTCGCCGGACTTCGGCGCGTTCGTCGACGATGTGCGGGGCATGGGCCTGGAGTTCGGCCTGTGGGTCGAACCGGAGTGCGTCAGCCCGAAGTCGCAGCTCTACGCCGAGCACCCGGACTGGGTGTACCGGCTGCCCGGTCGCGAGCCCACGCTGATCCGCAACCAGCTGCTGCTCAACCTGGGCCTGCCCGAGGTCTACGAGTTCGTCGTGTCCACTCTGGACCGGTTGCTGACCGGCTACCGGATCAGCTACCTCAAGTGGGACATGAACCGCCCGGCCACCGAGCGTTCCGGCGAGCTCGACAACGCCCATGTCCGCAACTACTGGCGCGTCCTGGACCACTTGCGTGCGAAACACCCACATGTGCTGGTCGAAGGTTGCGCGGGCGGCGGCGGCCGAACCGACCTGGCCACCACGGGCCGCGTGGACGTCGTGTGGCCCAGCGACAACACCGCGCCGCTGGACCGCCTGAAGATCCAGCACGGCTTCCTGCACATGCACGCGCCGCACCTGATGTCGTCGTGGGTGACCGACGCGCCCGGCCTGTTCGACGCCCGCCCGCGCTCGCTCAAGTTCCGCTTCGTGCTGGCGATGGCGGGCGTGCTGGGCATCGGCGCCGACCTCCGCCACTGGACCCGTGAGGAACGCGAAGAGGCCGCCGTGCTCATCAAGTGGTACAAGAACATCCGCGACATCGTGCACGGCGGCGACGTGCATCTGCTGAACGACGCGATTCAGTACTCGGGCATCGATCGCGTGGTCGTGCTGGCCTGGAACACCGGCGCGCTGACCGGCGTGCCGACCGTGCCCGGCCAGTCGTCACGGGTGAAGCTGAAGGGGCTGACCGCTCAGTCCTATGTGGACGAGGACGGAGAGGTCTACTCGGCCGCGCACCTGACCCACGTCGGCCTGCCGCTGAACTGGTCGCCGTCGAATGACGCCGAAGTCGTGGTGCTCAAGCCTGTATGAGGGCTTTGATCTCGTCGAGTGGCGTGCGGGCGAGAGCCGATCCGACTCCGCACGCCACCGCCCCTGCGGCAAGCCAGTCCGGCACGTCCGCCGGTGCCACCCCGCCAGTCGGCACCAACGGCGCGTATGGCAGCACAGCCAGCACGTCCTTCACCCACTGCGGCGTCGGCGCCGGAAACACCTTCACCGCGTCCGCGCCCATCTCCAGCGCCTGCACCACCTCGGAAACCGTCCCGGCACCCGGCAGGACGGCCGCGCCGTACCGATGCCCGGCCCGGATCACCGACAGCTCCAGGTTGGGCGCCACCAGGAACTGAGCCCCAGCACGGATCGCGGCTACCGCAGACGCCTCGTCGAGCACGGAACCCGCGCCGATCACGGCGTCCGGATAGGTCTGCCGGAGGTGCTGGATCGCCTGCGGCGCCTGAGGGTTCGTCAGCGGGAGCTCCAGCGACGTCAGGCCCGCGTCCAGCAGCGGAACGGCGGCCTTGACGGCGGAGTCGGCGTCAGGCGTGCGCACGATCGCGATGATGCCCTGCCGCACGACTGCCTGGGTGATTTCGTAGCGGTAGCTCACGCCGTCAGACTACTACACATAAATTACGAATTATTGTAGGGTCGCCGCATGTCCGTTCGCAGAGTCGCGTTGGTCATCGCCTTGACGTCCCTGATGACGACGCCCGCATACGCAGGTGACGACCAGGGAGCGCCCACTTACTACGACAGTGGTGTCGCCAGGACCCCGTACATGGGGTGGAACACGTACTTCGGCCTTGGTGCGCCGAACGAGCAGGACATCCGCAGCGTCGCGGACCATCTCGTGAACACCGGCCTGCGCGACGCGGGCTACAACATCGTGTGGATCGACGGCGGCTGGAACGCGCCGACTCCTCGGGACGCTCAGGGGAACCTGGTCGAGGACCCGGCGAAGTTCCCCGGTGGCTTCCCCAAGCTGGTGCGGGACCTGCACACCCAGGGGCTCAAGGCCGGCATCTACACCGACGCGGGACCGTCCGACGGTGAGCACTGCGCGGCCGGTAGCGGTGGCGGCTACTACGAGAAGGACGCGAAACGGTTCGCCGACTGGAAGTTCGACGCCATCAAGATCGATTTCCTGTGCGGGATCTTCGCGAACCTCAAGCCCGCGCAGGCGTTCGCGGACTTCTCGAAGGCGGTGCGGAAGGCCGGCCGCCCGATGGTCCTCAACCTCTGCAACCCGGTCACCGACGAGTGGGGCGTCCCGCACACACCGGACCAGGTCGCGGGCATCTCCTACACGTTCGGCCCGCGGTACGCCGACTCGTGGCGCACCAGCACGGACGTCGCGTTCGGCACGCCGTACGAGGGCATCTGGCGTGACGTGCTGCGCAACATGGACCGCAACGCCTACCACCCCGAGTCGCAGGGCCCCGGTCACTACAACGACCCGGACTACCTGATCCCGATGCGCAAGACCCAGCAGGGCACCTACGAGCTCAACGAGGAGGAGTCCACCTCGCAGTTCGTGATGTGGGCCCAGATGTCCTCGCCGCTGATCATCGGATCCGACCCGCGCACGCTGCCGCCGTCGATGATCAGCACGCTCAAGAACCCCGAGATCCTCGCGGTCGACCAGGACCCCCTTGCCATCCAGGGCGTGCGCGTCGCGTCGACCGGTGACACCGACACCTACAGCAAGGTGTTGTCCCGCAAGGGCGAGCGCTCGGTCGTGCTGCTGAACCGCCGCGACGTTCCGGCCGAGATGACGGTGAACTTCGCCGACGCCGGTCTGAAGGGCAGCGTTTCGGTGCGCGACCTGCGGGCCCGCGCCGACCGGGGCACGGTGGCCGACAAGTACACGGTCACGGTTCCCGCGCACGGCACCGCGATGGTCAAGCTGCGCGGCATCGACCTCGTGCCCGGCGAGGCCGTCGGCGACAACGCCACCGCGTCACCCGCCATCGCCCGCGTCGGCGACGAAGCGCTCGTGTTCGAACGCGGCACCGGCGGCGAGCTGAAGATGCTGCGCGGCGGCAAGTGGTCCAGCCTGGGCAAGTCGATCCAGGGCCAGCCCGCTGTCCGCACGGTCGGCAGCGACGTCGAGGTCACCGTCCGCGGCAACGACAACCGCGCCTGGCAGCGCACCCTCCACAACGGACGGTGGAACGACTGGAAGCCGCTCGGTGGCAAGCTCACCGACGCGCCGACCGTGAGCCAGGACGGCACGATCGTCGCTCGCGGTGAGGACGGCGAGGTCTGGCAGTACAACGGCACGTGGAGCTCGTTGGGCGCTCCAGGTGACGCCCCGATCTACGGCCGTCCGAGCGTGGCCGGCGGCTACGTCGCCGTGCGGACCGCGGACGACAGCGTGTGGGTGCGACCGGTCGGGTCAGGCGACTGGACGTCACTCGGTGGCGTGATCTCCGGCAGCCCGACGATGGTCGAGTACTCCGACCGGATCTACCTGTTCGCGCGGGCGAGCGACTACACGCTCTGGCAGGTCAACCGCACGGACGGCGCGTGGGGCGGCTGGTTCAAGCGCGGCGAGTTTCCGAGCAACTCGCTCGTCGGCGCCGTCGGTGCTACTGCTGGACCCGACGGTTCCGCGTGGGCAGTGGTGCGCGGACCGGACAACAAGGTCTACCGGCAGAAGCTCTAGGAGAACCATGAAGTGCGCGGTGGTGTCGGGTGCGGCAGCGGGAATCGGTGCCGCCACGGCACAGCACCTGACCGAC
>NZ_JBEXPJ010000109.1:0-30161 GCF_040611995.1 Lentzea sp. NPDC006480 | reverse complement strand
GGCCCTGCGTTACCCAGAAGGGAACGCAGGGCCCCCGCGTTCCCTTTGAAAGCGGGGTTAGCGGCCCGCGGGGGAGACGTTGAGAAGGCGGCCTGCCAGGCCGCGTGACTTCACGGTCAGCTTCTTGGCCACGTCGAGCAGCACCTGAGCCGCTGCCGACTCCGGCACCGCCTGCACGATCGGCGTGCCCGAGTCGCCGTTCTCCCGCAGGCGGGGGTCGAGCGGCACCTGGCCGAGCAGCGGCACCTCGGAGCCGATGGTCTTGGACAGCGACTCCGCGACGGCCGCACCGCCACCCGAGCCGAAGACCTCCATGCGTGAACCGTCGGGCATCTCCAGCCACGACATGTTCTCGATGACACCCGAGACCCGCTGACGGGTCTGCAGCGCGATCGACCCGGCGCGCTCGGCCACCTCGGCGGCAGCCTGCTGCGGGGTGGTGACGACCAGGATCTCCGCGTTCGGCACGAGCTGGGCGACGGAGATCGCGATGTCGCCGGTGCCGGGCGGCAGGTCGATCAGCAACACGTCCAGGTCGCCCCAGAACACGTCCGCGAGGAACTGCTGCAGCGCGCGGTGCAGCATCGGGCCGCGCCACACGACCGGGGTGTTGCCCGGCGTGAACATGCCGATCGAGATGACCTTCACGCCGTGCGCCTGGGGCGGCATGATCATTTTTTCGACCTGGGTGGGCTTGCCGTCGGCGCCCAGCATGCGCGGGATCGAGTGGCCGTAGATGTCCGCGTCGACGATGCCGACGGACAGGCCGCGCGCGGCCATGGCCACGGCGAGGTTCACGGTGACCGAGGACTTGCCGACGCCGCCCTTGCCGGACGCGACGCAGTACACGCGCGTCAGCGAGCCCGGCTGGGCGAACGGGATGACCGGCTCTTCGGCGCCGCCGCGCAGGGACTTGCGGAGCTCGGTGCGCTGGGCGTCGCTCATCACGTCCAGATCGACCCGCACGGACGACACGCCGTCCAGGGCCTGCACCGCCGCGGTGACGTCCTTGGTGATCTTGTCGCGCATCGGGCAGCCCGCGACCGTCAGGAAGATGCCCACGACCACGGCACCTTCCGCGCCGACCTCGACGTCCTTGACCATGCCGATCTCGGTGATCGGGCGGCGGATCTCGGGGTCCTGCACACCGGCGAGCGCCTTGCGGACGTCCTCGACGGTGGGGAGGGGCTGCGTGGTGGTCACCCGGCCATGCTACGTCCGGCACACGCCTGTCCTACCGGCCGGTCACTTTCGAGCACAGGCCCAGGTCGTAGCGGGGCCGGAGCTGTCCGTAACATCGACGTCCGTGCCGGAATCGGGTAGTTCCCGGTTGCCCACCCGTGTCGAGCTAGGGGTGTGGCGATCGTTCCTCCGCGCGCATGCACGGATCACGAGGGTCCTCGAGGCCGAACTGATTGCTGAGCAGCGCCTTTCGCTCGCGGCGTACGACGTGCTGGTTCAACTGGCCGAGACGCCTTCCATGCGCATGCGCATGACCGAACTCGCCGATGCCGTCCTGCTGTCCCGTTCAGGCGTGACCCGCCTGGTGGACCGGCTGGAACGCGCCGGACTGGTCGGACGCGAACGCGCCGACGGTGATGGACGCGGCATCGTGGCCGTGCTCACACCGCTCGGTGCCGAACGTCTGCGCAGCGCATCCGCTACCCACCTCGCCGGCGTTGCCGAGCACTTCGGGGAGAGCTTCGGGCCTGGAGAGCTCGAGGCCTTCGGACGCACGTGTGATCGCTTGGCAGCGGACGACGTGTATCCGTGATCACCGTGGTGGGACTTGTGCACGTCGAGGCTGGCCGCCTCCTCGTTGTGCGCTCACGCAACAAGAAGGCCTTCTACCTGCCAGGCGGCAAGATCGAGACGGGCGAGTCCCCGGCCGAGGCGTTGCGCCGGGAGGTCCGGGAGGAGCTCGGGATCGAGCTGGAACGGCCGGAGGTCCTCAAGCGCTACGTCGCCCCCGCCTACGGCGAGGGTGAGGGCGCGATGGTCGACATGACCTGTTTCACCGCTGTGCTGCTGGGTGTGCCGCGGCCGACGAGCGAGATCGCCGAGCTGACGTACGTGACGCGTGACGAGTACCGGGAGCACGCCGAGACGGCGCCCGCGATCCACGAGGTCCTGTCAGACCTGGTCGCGAGCGGACAGATCAGGACGTGATCCGGCGCACTTCCGCCATCACCTGATCGTCCAGCTCATCGCTGACGCCGCAGGTGTCATAGGCATCGTCCAGCTCTGACAGACGTTCGCCCGCGTGCTCGTGTCCGAAGATCCGGTGCGCCCAGGAAGTCAGCTCGCGAGGCGTCAGCTCGCCTGACCGCACGCGCACGGCCATCGCTCGAAGGCCCTCCTCCTTCGCCGAGACCGAACCCATGACGTGCGCGGCCAGTCCGAGGTCCTGCAGTGCGTCGGGCAGCAGGATCGGCACCTCGATGTCGGCTTCCTTCGTCGACACCGCCGCGAGCCGCGCCACAGCCGGGCTGTCGACGTCCCCGACGAGCAGGTCGCACGCGGCCAACACCACGTCGCTCGCCGACTTCTCCCTCACCAGCCACAAAGCGACTACGTCCCGGAAGGTCACGGCCGGACCCTGCGCGTGTTGTTCTGCTCCTTCACCAGCTTCTCCAGCTCACCCCGGATGAAGTCGCGCGTCGCCACCTCGCCGATCGCCAGCCGCACGGCGGCCAGCTCCCGCGCCAGGTACTCGGTGTCCGCCTTGGTCTGCGCCGCCCGAGTCCTGTCCTCCTCCAGCGACACCCGGTCCCGGTCGTCCTGCCGGTTCTGCGCCAGCAGGATCAGCGGCGCCGCGTAAGCAGCCTGCGTCGAGAACGCCAGGTTCAGCAGGATGAACGGATACGGATCCCACCGCAGCGTCACCGCGAAGAGGTTCAGCGTGATCCACGCGATGACGAGCACCGTCTGCCAGAACAGGAACTTCCCCGTCCCGAGGAACCGCGCGAGCCGTTCGGAGAACTGACCGAACGAGTCCGGGTCGATGGAGAAGCGGAAGCCCCGTGGCTCGCGCGGCTGGTCGAGTCTGCGCCGCGGCAGCAGTTCAGGCATGGCTCAGTCCCGTCTCGCGCCAGTTGGCCGGCAGCAGGTGGTCCAGCACGTCGTCGACGGTCACCGCGCCGAGCAGGTGCTCAGCCTCGTCGGTGACCGGTGCGCACACCAGGTTGTAGGTGGCGAAGTAGCGGGTGACGTCGCTCAGGGAAGCCGACGGTGGCAGCCGCACCAACGAGGTGTCGAGCACGCCGGCGACCAGATCGGACGGCGGTTCGCGCAGCAGGCGTTGGATGTGGACGCACCCCAAGTACCGCCCCGTCGGCGTTGCCGAGGGCGAGCGGCACACGAAGACCATCGAGGCCAAAGCCGGTGTGAGATCGGGATTTCGCACCCGTGCCAACGCTTCCGCGATCGTCGCGTCCGGCGTGAGGATGATCGGTTCCGGGGTCATCAGGCCGCCCGCGGTGTCGAACGAGTACTCCAGCAGACGCCGGACCGGTTCGGACTCCTCGGGTTCCATCAGCTCGAGCAGGCGGTCCTTGGTGCCCTCGGACAGCTCGCCCAGCAGGTCGGCCGCGTCGTCCGGGTTCATCGCCTCCAGGATGTCCGCGGCGCGTTCCTCGTCCAGGTGCGACAGGACGTCCTTCTGGTCCTCTTCGGACAGTTCCTCGATGACGTCGGCGAGCCGTTCGTCGTCCAGTGCGTCCGCGACCTCGTGGCGGCGCTTGGCCGGCAGTTCGTGCAGCGCGTGAGCCACGTCCGCCGCGCGCATTCCCTCGAAGACCGCGACGAGCTGTTGCGCTCCCTGCGGCTGGCCCGAGAGCTCGTTGACGCTCAGACCGCCGACGTCCTCCCAGCGGAAGACCTGCGTCGGGCCCTTGAAGCCGAACCTGCCGGTGCGCTGGCGGGCCGCCACCTTGATCATCCGCCAGTCGCGGGTGCGGGTCAGCTCCATCGCGGCGTCCACGACGACCGCCGTGCCGCCGTCCGCCAGCTGGATCTTGGCGTCGAGCACCTCGCCGATCACCAGCACCTCGTTGACCCGCTGGTGGAACGGCCGCAGGTTCACCGAGCCGGTCGCGAGCGTCACGGCGTTCGGCTCGATCGAGGTGAGCCGCAGCATCGGCACGAAGATCCGGCGGCGCGTCACCAGCTCGACGACCATGCCGAGCACCCGCGGCGGCTGGCGGTCGATCCGAAGACTGATCACGACGTCGCGGGCCTTGCCGATCGGTTCGCCGTCGGGGCCGAAGACGGGAAGTCCGGCCAGCTGAGCGATGTAAACCCGGTTCACAGCCACCACAACAACCAGGCTAGATCAGGTTCTGGCCGCCCACCCGGCGATCTCGGCGCAGATCACGGCCAAATCCTCGATGTCCTCTTCCAGACACCAGATCCAGTTGGCCACGGCCCGGTAGAACGTCCAGTCCCGCGCCTTCGCGACGTCCAGCTCCCCGGCGTCGCACAGCGCCAGGAACCGGTCGGTGAGGCCCTTGCGGCCGTCCAGCTCCTCGAACCTGTTCCACAGCAACGGGATCACGCCGTACTCGCGGTCACCGGACAGCGGTTTCGGGTCGATCATCAACCACGGTTCGCGGTCGCCGCGCAGCACGTTCTCGTAGTGCAGGTCCTCGTTGACCAGCGAACGGCCCATCGGTCGCGTCGCGATCTCCCGTGCCGCGTCCAGCACTTTGCCGGGCACCTCGGGATGGTGCCGAAGCTCACCGGTGAGCCGGCGGATCTCCGCGGGCGCCTCCAGATCCCGATGGCGGCGCAGCATCGAGCCGATCACGCCGACCGCGAGCTCGATCGGCTCGTTGTCGAGGGAGTGCGTGTGGTCGAGGCGTTCCAGCAGCAACGCGCCGAGCTCCTCGTCGTGACCGAGCAGCTGCACCGCGCCGTTGCCGTCGTAGAGCCTCAACGCGAGCGGTTCGTGCTCTGTCTCGTGGTCGATCCACGTCAGCTTGAGCACCGCCGGGTGCCCGTCGGCCCGGCGGACCGGCAGCACGACGGCGCAGAACCCGTGCATCAGCTCGCCGTCCGGAGTGAGCCGCCACCTCGAACACGCCTTGGTCGCCAGAGTCGGCAGCTTCGAGACCCACTCGGAGGCGCCGTCGCCGAGGCCCTCGCCGAAACCGGCCGGAACGGTGATCATGCGCTGAACTCCAGCCGGTACACCGCTTCCCACTGCGGTTTGGTGTTGAGCCGGGCGGTCTTCAAGGCCTGCGCCGTCTCCTCGTCGGGCTCGGTCAGCTTCGCCACGGCCTGAGCGTCGATGAGGTGCGAGTGCGTGCTGGGGGACCGCACGGTGACGGTGACCTGCGCCTGGTCGGTCAGCCCCGGCACCTGCTGTTCACTGCCGCCCGTGACGACCCACAGCGCGTCGTCCCGCCAGTGCGCGTGCACGAGACGGGGTTCGTGGCCGGGTGAGGTGATCCAGACGGCGGCTGCCTTTCGCAGCGCCGCGTCCAAGATTCGAGTGATCTCCACCGGTTCAGCCTGCCAGGGTTTGTGAAACGGGACTCAGCGAATATGCGCCCGGAGATGATGCGTGCCACTGTGGCGCACATAGTTACCGGCCGGTACGAGGAGGTACTCCAGTGGTCGACCAGCAGCGTCCCCGTCGCTCGTGTCTGGCGGTTCCGGGTTCGAGCCAGAAGATGATCGACAAGGCGCGCACGCTGCCGGCGGACCAGGTGTTCCTGGACCTGGAGGACGCCTGCGCCCCGCTGGCCAAGCCGGACGCCCGCAAGACGATCGTCGCGTCGTTGAACGAAGGCGGCTGGGGCGACAAGGCCCGGGTCGTGCGCGTCAACGACTGGACGACGGAGTGGACGTACCGCGACGTCACCGAGGTCGTCGAGGGCGCCGGTGCGAACCTCGACTGCATCATGCTGCCGAAGGTGCAGACGCCCGAGCAGATCGTGGCGCTCGACTTCCTGCTCACGCAGATCGAGAAGACGATGGGCTACGAGGTCGGCAAGATCGGCATCGAGGCGCAGATCGAGAACGCCCTGGGCCTGAACAACGTCAACGCGATCGCCACCGCGTCCCCGCGCGTCGAGACGATCATCTTCGGCCCGGCGGACTTCATGGCGTCGATCAACATGAAGTCGCTCGTGGTCGGTGAGCAGCCGCCCGGCTACGACGTCGGTGACGCCTACCACTACATCCTGATGCGGATCCTGATGGCCGCGCGGGCCCACGACAAGCAGGCCATCGACGGCCCCTACCTGCAGATTCGCGACGTCGACGGCTACAAGCGCGTCGCCGGCCGTTCGGCGGCGCTGGGCTTCGACGGCAAGTGGGTGCTGCACCCCGGCCAGATCGACGCGGCCAACGAGGTGTTCAGCCCGAAGCAGGACGACTACGACCACGCCGAGAACATCCTCGACGCGTACTCGTACTTCACGTCCGAGGCGGGCGGTAAGCGCGGCGCGGTGATGCTCGGCGACGAGATGATCGACGAGGCGTCGCGGAAGATGGCTCTGGTGATCTCGGGCAAGGGCCGTGCCGCGGGCATGTCGCGCTCGAACATCTGGACCCCGCCGGAGGACTGATCCGGGTTCAAATCCGTTACGGATTGTGCGCTACTTCACCCGAACTATTACTGGACGTGTTCGACCGTCACAGGTTGCGTTCAAAACGGGTGAAGTGGCGCACAATCAGTGACAGGAGTTTGCGATGTGCCCCGGGGTGGGGTGCATGCTCGTGGGCATGTCACGTTCGAGTAACGGTAAGGCGAGCAGACGGCTGGGGCTCTTCAAGCGCCGCGAGGACGACCTGCTCGAGCGCAGCTTCCGCAGCTGCCCGGGATGCGATGCCGACGTTCACGTGTTCGCCGACGTCTGCCGCCACTGCGGTGGCGCGCTGGAGATCGCCCTCGCGAGCTGACCGGTGGTTCAGCGGTTCGCGTTCTCCAGCAGTGCCGCGCCGATGCCCAGCGAGTAGAGCAGCACCAAGAGCACGATGAAGCCGTAGCCGATGCACAACGCGGCGATCGCCATCCCCTTGCCGGTCGCCTCGCCCCGCTTGATCTTCGACAGGGCGACGTGCCCCATCACGATTCCCACGATCCAACCGGCGCAGCACAGGATGCCCGCGATCGACGCGATCATCGCGATCATGGCGGTCTGGGTGTCGAGTGGCTTGGGCGGCGGATAGCCGTAGCCGTACTGCGGACCGTAGGGCTGCTGACCGTATTGAGGCTGGCCATAGGGCTGTTGTCCGTACGGCTGTCCGTAGGGCTGGCCCTTCGGGTCCTGGTTGTACGGGTCGTACGTCATTGATCCCCCAATGTGCGAGTGCGCAGGGATCTTAAGGGGCGGCTTTCCGATTCGCGCCGTGTGGGTGCGTGATTGCCGTGGTTCGGGATGCTGTCTCGGTACAGGTGGCGGGACTGTGTTGCGGAGAGCACACCCCGGTCGCAAACGGGCGTTAACCGGTCCATACTCGCCGGTAACCAAAGCCTTGGAAGGGAAGTGCGATGGCGCGCCTCGCCCAGACCGCGGGTCTCACGGACATCCAGGAAGAAATCCTCGCGACCGTTCGCACGTTCGTGGACAAGGAGATCATTCCGCACGCCCAGACGCTGGAGCACGGCGACACGTACCCCGCCGACATCGTCGAGGGCATGAAGGAGATGGGCCTCTTCGGCCTGACGATCCCGGAGGAGTACGGCGGCCTCGGCGAGTCCCTGCTGACCTACGCGCTCGTCGTCGAGCAGATCGCGCGCGGCTGGATGAGCGTCTCCGGTGTCATCAACACGCACTTCATCGTGGCGCACATGCTCAAGCAGCACGGCACGCCGGAGCAGAAGCAGAAGTACCTGCCGCGCATGGCCGCGGGCGAGGTGCGCGGCTCGTTCTCCATGTCGGAGCCGGAGCTGGGCTCTGACGTCGCCGCGATTCGCACGCGGGCGGTCAAGGGCGAGTCGGGATACACGATCAACGGCCAGAAGATGTGGCTGACGAACGGTGGCACGTCGAACCTGACCGCCGTTCTCGTGAAGACGGACGAGGGCGCCGAGAAGGCGCACCAGAACCTCACGACGTTCCTGGTGGAGAAGCCCGAGGGGTACGGCGAGGTGCTGCCGGGCCTCACGATCCCGGGCAAGATCGACAAGATGGGCTACAAGGGCGTCGACACCACCGAGATGGTGTTCGACGGCTTCGAGATCGCCGCGGACCAGATCCTGGGCGGCGTGTCCGGCCAGGGCTTCCGGCACATGATGGACGGCGTCGAGGTGGGCCGCGTGAACGTGGCCGCCCGCGCGTGCGGCATCGCGATCCGCGCCTTCGAGCTCGCGATCGAGTACTCCCAGCAGCGCAGGACGTTCGGCAAGGCCATCGCGGAGCACCAGGCCATCGCTTTCAAGCTCGCCGAGATGGCGACCAAGGTCGAGGCCGCGCACCTGATGATGGTGAACGCGGCGCGGCTGAAGGACTCCGGCCAGCGCAACGACGTCGAGGCCGGCATGGCCAAGCTCCTCGCGTCCGAGTACTGCGCCGAGGTGACGCAGGAGTCGTTCCGCATCCACGGCGGCTACGGCTACTCGAAGGAGTACGAGATCGAGCGCCTGATGCGCGAGGCCCCGTTCCTGCTGATCGGCGAGGGCACCTCGGAGATCCAGAAGACGATCATCTCCCGCGGCCTGCTGCGCGACTACCAGTCCCGCGGCTAGACGTTCCTCCGTTAGGGGTCATTCTTTCACGAGAGTGGCCCCTAACGATTTCTGTCTGGGAGCCATAGGGTTCGCTCACTTTGAGCACAGATCTGACGCTTCCGAGACCTGTGTCGCCGCCGCACGTCGTCCGCCTGGAGCTGGACACGTTTCTCGACGTCGACCGTTCTTCGCTGGCCACCTGGTTCGGGGCCCTGTTCACCGACCTCCTGGCACCCCTCTGCCCTGCCTCGGTGGAGGAGCTCGTGTCGGTGGCGCGCGACTACCGGCCATCCGATACAACTCCTTGGGGCCCACCGGGTTACGCCCGCCTGCTGCTCTCTTCGGGTGAGTTCACCCGTTCTTCGTGGTCCGCCGCACTGTCGGACCTGCCGTCGTTCCTGCGCGTGCAACTCGTCCAGCTCGACTCCCAGGGCATGCCGCTGGTCGACGGCGGCTGGAGCGCGGAAGTGTTGCTGAAGGACGATCCCGCCTTCCCGCACCAGGTCGTCGTGGTGGCGTCCCGTTCGCTGTTCGGCGGCTGGATTTCCCATGTCGTGCAACAACAATGGCTCTCCGCGTTCCGTTCGGGCGCGACGCTGGTGCGCGCGGCGGGCGGCTGGATCACGCTGGACCGGACCGGTGTGCGCACCGCACACGAGGTGTCCGTGGGCGTCGGCCTGGACGAATCCCTTTTCATGGCCGCGGAACTGTCGCGCGGTCCGCACTGGGCCACGTTGCTCGGCCCCCGTCAAGTCGCTGCTTTGGGTGGTGTGCAACAGGTCTGCTCGTCGGCGCCGTGCTTCTCGGTGTCCGACCTGGGCGGCGGACGGCTTCTGCTGCAGCTCACCGAACATCTCGACGGCGTACCCTCGGAGGCGGTGGAGGCGCTGGCGAAGTTCCTGGCGCCGGTGCTGCACTGAGTTTCTGGGGGATTCATGCACGAGCTTCCGACGACCGGCCTCCGCGAGGCGGTGAGCTGGCTGGCCGCGCCCGCCGAAGAGCAGCTGGCGTACCTGAAGTCGATCGGCACGGCCCCGTCCGCGGACGAGCTGGCCTTGGAGTTCGACGACGTGAAGCACCTCTGCCCTGACGAGCCCGCCGCCGCGGCGTTGACCGGACGCATCGACGCGCTGCTCGACGCCATGAGCGGCCCAGGTCCGGTGTGGCACACCGACTCCCTGGCCACCTCCCCGCAGTGGGCCGAAGTCCGGCGCCTCGCCGCCGACCTGCTGCCCCTGCTGCGCTGACAAGCGGGATCGCGCCCGCCCTGGCACTCTGTCCTCGGTGAGGCCTTCCCCCAAAACCGACGTGCTCGTCGCCGTGGACACGGCCCTGCGCCCAACGGGCTTCGTCCGCCGAGGCCACGTCTGGCTGCAGGACCGCGGCGAGGGCGTGTCCGGATGGCTGGGGTTCGGCACGGCGGGCTGCCTCGACGTCACCCCGCTGGTCGGCGTCTGCTTCCGCCGCTACGACGACGTGTGCCGCGCTCTCGGCGTCACGGCCACAACTCCGCTCGTCTCGACCCCGCTCGGTGCCCTGATGGGCGACAAACCGGTGTGGCGCTGGACGTTCGAGCCCGGCAGCGACCACGCTCCCGTCGCCGCGTCGCTGGTGGCCGAGTTTCTGAAGCACGGCAAGCCCTACATCGACAAGCACGCGAAGTGGGACACGCTGGCGAAAGAGCTCGTCGCGAAGCCGGAGTCGTTGCTGGACTTCGAGCGGGCGCGAAAGCTGTCGATCATCCACGTGCTCAACGGCAACGCGGGCGCGGCCGGCGAGGTGCTGAAGAAGGAACGCGAGCGGGTGGCCGACAAGACGGACGTGTACGCACGCTCCTACCGGGCCTTTGCACACCGCTTCGAATTGGCGTTCCCCGGATGACGAAGTTGATTTAGAGTCGCGATCTGACCGTTCTACCTGGGGGAATCAGATGCGTGCAGTTCTGGCGATGACGGCTGCCGTCATGACGCTGTGCCTGACGGCGGGCGCTGTTCAGGCCGACGCGCCGCTGGCGAGCGACTGGCGGTTCGACGAGGCGTCCGGCACCACCACCGTCGACGCGGTGACGGGTGCGACCGGCACGCTGGCGGGCGACGTCGTGTTCGGGCCGGGCAAGTCCGGCAGTGGCCTCAGCTTCAACGGCGGCACGGTGTCCGCTCCGCTCGTGGTCGACGCCGGCCGCAGTTTCACCGTGTCGGCGTGGGTCTACCTGCCCGCGAAGTGCGCCACGCGGACGTGCAAGTTCACCGCCGTGAGCGGAGACGGCGAGCGGAGCAGCCGCTTCTCGCTCGGCTACGCGAAGAGCCGGGACCTGCTCGGCAACTGGTTCTTCGAGATGGCCGAGGCGGACACCGACCAGGCGCCGATCACCAAGACGGCCGTGTCCGCGGAGCTGTCGGAAGCGGGCGAGTGGACACACCTGGTGGGTGTGTACAACGCGGAGGAGCACCAGACGCTGCTTTACGCCCACGGCAACCTCGTCGGCGAGGGCAGGGTCGTCAACCAGTGGAGCGGCACCGGCACCTTCACCGTCGGGGCGGGGCACAAGGCGGGTGCTGTCACGGCCTCCTTCCCCGGCTCGGTCGACCAGGTGCGGTTCTACGACCGGGTGTTCACCCACGACGAGGTGTTCCAGCTCTACCTCGGCGAGCGCTGACGACGAGCTGATCCCGGCAAAACACCCGCAGGCGTCTCAGCACGCCGCACCGGGCACTGGCAGGATGGAACGATCAGCGCGTCCGACAGAGGTGGTCCCTGTGACGAGTCCGTTCGCCAACCCGAACCGGCCCGGCGTCCCGCCCCGCCTGCCCACTCCGCCGACGGGGTGGCCGATCGGCTCGTACGCCACGTACGAGGAGGCGCAGCGTGCGGTCGACCACCTGGCGGTCGAGGACTTCCCCGTGCAGGACGTCATGATCGTCGGCGTCGACCTCATGCTGGTGGAGCGGATCACCGGCAAGCTCACCTGGAGCCGGGTGCTCATGACCGGTGCGGCGAGCGGGGCGTGGTTCGGTCTGTTCGTCGGCCTGCTGCTCACCCTCTTCAGCCCGGAACCCGGCGTGACCGTCGGCCCGGTGCTGACCGGTTTGATCACCGGTGTGTTCTTCGGACTGGTGTTCGCGGCCGTCGGGTACGGGTCGGCGCGGGGCAAGCGGGACTTCCAGAGCGCGAGTCAACTCGTCGCGGGCAGGTATGACGTGCTCTGCCACCCGAAATCGGCCGAAAAGGGCCGTGACCTGCTCGCGAAGCTCGCGATGCGGCCGGTGAACCCGAGCAATTGAGACGCACAGACATCCATTGGTTCTGAATCGTTGCTTCCTTTGGTTGCGGCTCCTGATCACCGGGCCTAGGTTCGGTTGACCGGTCCGCCCGGTGCGGCCGGTGGCACGACGAGGTGCCGGGCGCAGGCGGGTCTGGCTCCTCCGTGTAGTCGGGAAGGAGGCAGGGCCGATGGGTGCGACACGGCGCTATCGACTTGCCGCCGGAGTGGGGGCCGCGGTGCTCGCGGCAGGAACACTCACGGCGTGCGGGTCGGGCGACCAGGGCATCACCGTCAACGTCTACAAGTATCCGCAGGAGAACTTCCAGGCCGTCGTCGACAACTGCAACGCGAAGGCCGGCGGGCGTTATCACATCGTCTACAACAAGCTGCCGCGTGAAGCGGACGGTCAGCGCGAGCAGATGGTGCGCAGACTCGCGGCGGAAGACGACAGCATGGACGTGCTCGGGCTCGACGTCACGTGGACGGCCGAGCTCGCGGAGGCCGGGTGGCTCAAGGAGTTCACCGGGTCGGTCAAGTCCCAGGTGGAGAACGGCACGTTGAAGACGCCGCTGGAGACGGCGACCTACGACAACAAGCTCTACGCGGCGCCGGACAACACGAACGTCCAGCTGCTGTGGTACCGCTCTGATCTCGTGCCGACGCCGCCGAAGACGTGGGACGAGATGATCTCGATGGCCGAGGCACTGGTGGCGGAGGGGAAGCCCGGCCGGATCGTGGGACAGGGCAAGCAGTACGAAGGGCTCGTCGTGCTGTACAACACCCTCGTCAACTCCAGTGGCGGCACCATCATCGACGAGACCGGCACCAAGGCCGTCGTCGACGCCAAGGCCGTGGAAGCGTTGGCGGCGTTGAAGAAGCTCGCCACGTCGAAGGCGATCGACCCGTCGTTCTCCAATGCGGCCGAGGACAACGCGCGGCTGGCGATGGAGGGCGGCAGCGCGGCGTTCGAGCTCAACTGGCCGTACGTCTACGCGGCGGCGCAGAAGAAGCCGGACTTCGCGAAGAACTTCAAGTGGGCGCCGTACCCCACGGTCAGCGGTGAGCAGGCGAAGGTCACCGTCGGCGGGATCAACTACGCGGTCAGCAACTACACCACGCACGCGGCCGAGTCGTTCGACGCCGTGTTGTGCTTGCGCAGCGCGGAAAACCAGAAGCTCGCCGCGCTCAAGGACGGTGTGCCGCCGACCATCGAGGCCGTCTACGACGACCCCGAGATGGCCAAGGCGTACCCGATGAAGGACGACATCAAGGAAACGCTCAAGAACGCGAGTGTGCGGCCGCGCACGCCCGCGTACCAGAACGCGTCGACCGTCATCTCCACGATCCTGTCGCCGCCCGCGAGCATCGACCCGCAGGCGACGGCGGACAGGCTGCGCAAGGAACTGCAGGACGCTCTCGACTCCAAGGGGGTGTTGCCGTGAGTCACGCGGTCACAGAGGACGCTGCGCCGTCAGCGGCACCGAAACCCGTCGCGTCCAAGAAGAAGCCGGTGCTGAGCGAGGGCAAGAAGGCCGAGCGCAAGCTCGGCTGGCTGCTCTGCGCACCCGCCGCGATCACCATGGTCGCGGTGACCGGCTGGCCGATCCTCTACTCGTTGCTGCTGTCCATGCAGCGGTTCGACCTGAAGTTCCCGAACCGCACCGAGTGGATCTGGTTCGACAACTACGTCACGGTGCTCAGCAGCCCGTACTGGTGGAACGCGGTGTGGGTGACGGTGTTGCTGACCGTCGTCACGGTCGCCGTCGAGCTGGTGCTGGGCATGGCGCTCGCGCTGATCATGCACCGCGCGCTGGTCGGCCGGGGCATCGTCCGCACGACGACGCTGATCCCGTACGGCATCGTCACGGTCGTGGCCGCGTTCTCCTGGCGCTTCGCCTGGACGCCCGGCACCGGCTACCTCTCGGAGGCGCTCGGCGGTGAGCCGGTGCTCACGGAGAAGATCCCGGCGCTGCTGGTCGTGGGTCTCGCGGAGATCTGGAAGACCACGCCGTTCATGGCCCTGCTGCTGATGGCGGGTCTGGCGCTGGTGCCGGACGACCTGCTCAAGGCCGCCGCGATGGACGGCGCGAGCGCGTGGCAGCGGTTCATCAGGATCACCGTGCCGATCATGAAGCCGGCGATCCTGGTGGCACTGCTCTTCCGCACGCTCGACGCGTTCCGCATCTTCGACAACCTCTTCGTGCTCACCGCGGGCTCGCAGGGCACGTCGTCGGTGTCGATGCTGACCTACAACAACCTCATCAAGGGCTTGAACCTCGGTATCGGATCCACGATGTCCGTGCTGATCTTCATCATGGTCGCGATCATCGCGTTCGTGTTCATCAAGCTCTTCGGCACCGCTGCCCCCGGCAGTGACGACGGAGGGAAGCGCTGATGGCGGGCATCGGAGGAGCGGACACCCCGGCCAAGAAGTGGGGCTGGGGCGTGCTCAACGCGGTCGTCGTGATCTACGCGCTGTTCCCGGTGCTGTGGATCCTGTCGCTGTCGTTCAAGTCGTCGAAGACGCTGGCGGACGGCAACTTCATCCCGCGCGAGTGGAGTCTGGAGAACTACCAGAACATCTTCTCGACGTCGGAGTTCACGCGGGCGCTGATCAACTCCATCGGCATCGCGATCATCGCGACCGCGATCGCCGTGGTGTTCGGCACGATGGCCGCCTACGCCATCGCCAGGCTGGACTTCCCCGGCAAGAACCTGCTGGTGGGCGTCTCGCTGCTGATCGCGATGTTCCCGCAGGTCTCGCTGGTGTCCCCGTTGTTCGAGATCGAGCGCTCGATGGGGCTCTTCGACACGTGGCCCGGCCTGATCCTGCCCTACATCACGTTTGCGCTGCCGCTCGCGATCTACACCCTGTCGGCGTTCTTCCGCGAGATCCCCTGGGAGCTCGAGAAGGCGGCGAAGATGGACGGTGCGACGCCGGGGCAGGCGTTCCGTCGCGTCATCGCGCCGCTGGCCGCGCCGGGTGTGTTCACGACGGCGATCCTGGTGTTCATCTTCTGCTGGAACGACTTCCTGTTCGCGATCTCGCTCACCTCGACCGAGCAGTCGCGGACGGTGCCGGTCGCGCTGTCGTTCTTCACCGGCAGTTCGCAGTTCGAGGACCCGGCCGGGTCGATCGCGGCGGCGGCCGTCGTGATCACCATCCCGATCATCCTCTTCGTGTTGTTCTTCCAGCGCCGGATCGTCGCCGGCCTGACCTCCGGCGCCGTCAAGGGGTGAGTTGACCAATGGCAGAGATCGTTCTGGACAAGGTGACCAAGCGGTATCCCGACGGCGCACTGGCCGTGCAGGAGGTCAACCTCGAAATCGCCGACGGCGAGTTCATCATCCTGGTCGGGCCGTCCGGCTGCGGGAAGTCCACCACGCTCAACATGATCGCGGGCCTGGAGGACATCACCGAGGGCGAGCTGCGCATCGGCGGGCAGCGCGTCAACGAGCGGGCGCCGAAGGACCGCGACATCGCGATGGTGTTCCAGTCCTACGCGCTCTACCCGCACATGACGGTGAAGGAGAACATGGCCTTCCCGTTGCGGCTGGCCAAGGTCGACAACGCGACGGTCGAGCGCAAGGTGCGTGAGGCCGCCGAGATCCTGGACCTGACGCAACACCTTGAGCGCAAACCGTCCAACCTGTCCGGTGGTCAGCGGCAGCGCGTGGCGATGGGCCGCGCGATCGTGCGCAACCCCAAGGCGTTCCTCATGGACGAACCACTGTCCAACTTGGACGCCAAGCTGCGCGTGCAGATGCGCACCTCGGTGTCGCGCCTGCAGAAGCAGCTCGGCACGACCACCGTCTACGTGACGCACGACCAGACCGAGGCGATGACCCTCGGCGACCGGGTCGTGGTCATGCGCGGCGGGGTCGTGCAGCAGATCGGCGCACCGCAGTTCCTCTACGACCACCCGGCCAACCTCTTCGTCGCGGGCTTCATCGGCTCGCCGTCGATGAACTTCGTGCCGGCGTCGCTGGAGAACGGCGCGCTGCGGTCGGTCCTGGGCGACGTGACGCTCACGGACCGGGTGCGGCAGCTGGTGGAGGGTGCCGACGCACCCCGCGAGGTGATCATGGGCGTCCGCCCTGAGCACTTCGAGGACGCGGCACTGGTCGACGCGGCGGCGCTGTCGTCGGGCGGCAAGTTCACCGCGCAGGTGGACGTGCTGGAGTCGATGGGCTCGGACAAGTACGCCTACTTCAACCTCACCGGCGAGCAGGCGGCGTCGGCGGAGCTCCAGGAGCTGGCGGCGGACGCGGGATCGGACGACGTGCCGGGTGACGGCATCTCGCTCGTGACGCGGCTGTCGTCGGCGTCGGGCGCTTCCGAGGGCGCGTCGGCGGACATCTGGTTCGACGCGGACAAGGTGCAGCTCTTCGACCCGTCCAGCGGCAGGAACCTGACTTACACGGAACGGTGAATTCTCGTTTTGACGGCCGCCTTCCCCGCACGGGGAAGGCGGCTTCTCTTTTCACTCGATCGGGTTAGGGCTAAAGACCTGTGCTCCGTGGGGCCGATTAGTCCGGGCCATCTGCCGGGCAGAACTCGGTTCGCCATTGGGCGCTCGGCAGCGACGTCTCAACGAAACATGTTCTGCGTCGCTTCGGTTGGTCCGCACGCTTGTCGAAGGCGGGTACAGGACCACAGGGGGGTTCCGGGGAACCGCCGCCGAGTGATGAAAGAGAGCGTGCAATGGGGATCCTGGACGGTAAAGCGGTCGTCATCACGGGGGCGGGTCGCGGCTTGGGCGAGGCCTACGCGATGCACGCTGCCCTCGCGGGTGCATCGGTGGTGGTCAACGACAACGACGGTGACCTGGCCGAACAGGTCGCGGAGCACATCCGCGGCTACGGAGGCCGCGCCGTGGCCTCGAGCCACACGGTGGCCGACCCGAGCGAGGCGGCCAAGATCGTCGACCTGTGCGTCGACGAATTCGGCCGCGTCGACGGGCTCGTGAACAACGCGGGTCTGAACTACGAGACCGCGCCGTGGGAAGACGACCCCGAGACGATCAAGCACGTCGTCGAGGTGAACGTCCTCGGCGTCATCTACGTCGGAATCGCGGCGATGCGGGCGATGCGGGCCAACGGTGGCGGCTCCATCATCAACATTTCGTCCGGCGCCTCCTTCGGTCAGCGCAAACTCGCCACCTATTCGGCGACCAAGGGCGCGGTGGCCTCGCTGAGCTACTCGTGGGCGCTCGACCTGGAGTCGGAAGGCATCCGCGTGAACGCCGTCTGCCCGGTCGCGCACACGCGGATGGTGTGGAAGTCGGAACGCTCCCTGCGCGCCATTCCGGCCGACCGGACGCCGGGCAAGGTGGCGCCGCTCGTGCTGTTCCTGCTCTCGGACCGCGCCGAGGGCATCACCGGCCAGGTCATCCGCTGCAACGGCCGCCAGCTGCACATCGTGGGGCAGCCGTACTTCAAGCAGCCGATCCTGGAGAGCGACAACTGGGACACCGCTTCGGTGGAGCGGGCGTTCACGGGCGTGCTGCAGGCCCACCTCGAACCGTACGGGTTGGAGAAGAGGATGCCTCCCCGGCTCCGTGCGCTGGTGGAGCCTCCGCAGACCGCCTGATCGTTGGACAGAAGTGTGGCCACTTGAACCTCAGGTGGCCACACTTCTGTCCAAGGCGGGTGCTCATCGAGTGTGAGCGTTCACTTCCACGCCGGGTAGGACGGTGCCACCTCGGCGTAGCGCTCGCTCCACCCCGGCAGTTCTTCCTCGTCGAGGTGCGCCCGCAGCCGGTCGAGGAAGGCGTGCGTGCCGGGGACGAAGCCGAGGGCGTTGCGTTCGGACAGTCCGCGATGGGTGAACGTCAGCAGGGTGGCGTCGCCGTCGGTCCTGAGCTCGTAGCGGACCACGCTGTCCTCCACGATTCGTTGCCGCCACTCGTGTTCGAAGACCGCGTGGCCGTTCGTCGGCGGCTGCCAGGCGAGGATGCGGCCGGTGACGCGCTTGGCCTCCGGTGGTGCGGGCGGGTCGTCGGGCTCGATGACGATCTGGTCGTCCTGGATGTGCGTGGCGCCGAACCACAGCGTGCGCTCTGCGGGGTCGGTGATGGCGGCCCAGACGCGGTCGATGGGGAACGGCAGCCTGCGTTCGAAGGTGAGGGTGGCGTGGTCGCCGTTCAGGGACACGGTGCCGAGGTCGTTCATCGGTTCTCCAGGTGCTGGTGCAGGGCGGCGAGGTGGTCGCGCCAGAAGCGGCGGTACGGGGTGATCCAGTCGTCGATGCGTTGCAGGCCATCGGGTTTGAGCGCGTAGATGCGGCGCTGGCCGTCTGGTCTCACCTCGACCAGGCCCACTTCTCTGAGGACCCGGAGGTGCCGGGACACGGCGGGCTGGGTGAGGGTCGGCAGGCTGTCGACCAGCTCGCCCGCGGTTCGGTCGCGTTCGGCGAGCAGGCCGAGCAGGTGGCGGCGGTTGGGTTCGGCGACGGCTTCGAAGACGTCCACGGCGCTGAGCATAACTACAAGCGTATATAAGCGCAAGCGTATGTGATTTGATGCCGTCGTGAAGTTCACTGGGGAGCCTGTTCCGGTCGACTGGGACGCCGTCGAGGCATGGCTCGGAACCTCTTTGCCCTCTGACTACAAGGCACTCGCGTCCGAGCACGGGCCGCTCGACATCGGTGAGTTCGTCTGGCTGCACGTGCCGTGCGTCCAGGCTGGACGTTTCAACTGGGGCGAGTGGGTCAAGCAGACGCGCTCCGTCGCCGACGCTCCGCCGCACCTGGTGCCCTGGGGCGCGACCCGCGGTGGCGGCTACCTGTTCTGGGACAGCTCCACCGGCGAGCCCGATCAGTGGCCGGTGGTGTGCTTCGACCACGACACGGGCTGGCACGACTACGGCATGTCGTTGTCCGAGCTGCTGGAAACGGTGGTGACCAAGGCGTTGCCGGCGTTGGGGGTGCTGCCCGCGACGGGGGTGCGCACGGCGTTCCTGCCCAAGGCCGGTCCGTGGACGCCGCCTGTGCCTGTCGACGCCTCGGCTGCCCGCAAGCGCGCACTCGTTGAAGGGACTGGGCTTTCGGCGTTGCGCGACCTGGTCCCGCCCGGCGAGCCGCACCTCGGTGGACGGACGTGGGAGTGGTTGTTCGGCGAGTTGGGCACGCGTCTGCCTGCGGACTACGTGGCGCTGATGGAGTGCTACGGCGGTGGGGAGTTCGCGGGGTGGTTGCGGTTGTGGCCGCCGTTGGATCCGCACGGGCTGCTGGACTGCTCAGAGGGCGCGCTCGACGCCAATCGGGAGCTGCGGGCGGAGTTCCCCGAGTACCACCCGTTGCCGTTGTGGCCGGAGCCCGGTGGGTTCCTGCCGTTCGGTGACTCGATCGACGGCGACCAGTTCGGGTGGCTCACGTCCGGTGAGCCGGACGAGTGGCCGTTGATCTTCGCGCCGCGGCATGCCGATCAGGGGCCGCCGTTGCCCGGTGCGCTCGCCGACACGGTGCTGGAGTGGCTGCGAGGGCGGTTGGTGACGCCTGGGCTGTGCCGGTTCGGGAAGTACGACGATCCGCTTGACCACGCGGAGTTCAGGTCGTGGTGCTCGTGACGGACTCCGGGCTCTCTGCTCTGCGTGACCTCGTTGCGCCGCCGGTGAAGCCGTTCCTCGGTGGACGGACGTGGGAGTGGCTGTACGGCGAGTTGGGCACTCGTTTGCCTGCGGACTACGTGGCGTTGATGGAGACCTACGGCGGCGGCGCGTGGTCGGGCTGGTTGCGGCTGTGGGCGCCGCTGGATCCGGACGAGTTCGGCCTGGCGGAGCGGTCGGCGCTGGTGCTCGATTCCGAACGGGCCGCGAAGGAGCGGTTCCCGGAGTACCACCCGTTGCCGCTCTGGCCGGAGCCGGGCGGCTACCTGCCGTTCGGTGACTCGATCGACGGTGACGGGATCGGCTGGCTCACGGTGGGCTCGCCCGACGAGTGGCCGTTGATCCTGACGCCGCGCAACCACGAGCAGGGGCCGCCGCTGTCCGGATCGCTTGCCGAGACGGTGCTGGAGTGGCTGAGCGGGCGGCTGAGGGTGAAGGGCCTGTACAAGTTCGACAAGGACGAACTGGCGGAGGCGGCCACGTTCTGGCCGGCGGACTAGTCGATCACCCGCTGAGGTGTTCGGGTGACGTTTTCGCACGTCACACGGATGGCTGCGGAAATTGTCAGACCCGCCTGTCACCATCGGGACATGGCCGAGCGCAAACCCAGAGTCACCGACTGGCGACTCGTCGTGCAGTCCCGGTTGGACCGGGTGCGCGCGGATCTGGCTGCGCTCGGGCCGCCCGATCCCGTCGATCCCGAGGGCGATGTGTGGCGGCGCACGGCGGTGGAGCAGGCGGCGGTGGTGGACGCGATGCTCAGCGAACGGGAGCCGTGGTGGAGCACGGTGCCGTCGTGGTGGTCGGGGTGGCACATCGAACGAGCCTGGCGCGCGCTGCACGAGGCCGAGGTGGCGACGATCTCGGCCGAGCGCGGGTTCATGGGGCGGCTGCCGGGGTTGCAGGCTCGGGTGGCGCAGTACCTGGACGAGGACGATCCGCGGCGCCGGGCCCTGGAAGCGTTGCGGCCAGGGGAGTTCACGCCCGCGGTGGAGCGGGCGATCGTGGTCGACGCGTTGCGGGCCGCTTACGACAACTCGGACTTCGCCCACGCGGGGTCGAGAGCGTTGCGCAACAAGCTGATCGCGGCGTCGCTGGTGCTGTTCGTGATCAACACGGTGCTGGGCGTGGTGGGCATCGTGAAGCCCGGGATCATCCCGCTTTGTGTCGACCCCAAGGAGAACGCGCTGCCGACGGTCTGCCCAGGAGGCACGGCGAAGGCGACCGCCGTGGACGTGTGGCTGGTGCAGGTGCTCGGCTCGTTCGGGGCGGTGCTCGCCGCGGTGGTGCTGCTCTTGCGCCGCCGGCCATCGCTCTCGCCGTACGTGATGATCGGCTACCAGGCTCTGATCAAGATCATGCTCGGTGCGGCACTGGCGGTGGTCGGGATCCTGGCACTGGGAGCCGGTGTCACGAGCGGGCTGATCGGGATACCGTCGGCCGCTGCGCTGCTGCTGTGGGCGGTCATCTTCGGTTACGCACAACAGATCGGCACTCGGTTGCTCGACAAGTACACGGACGAGGTGCTGGACCAGGCGCGGCCGCTGCCGGACGCTCCGGACGGCCCGCGGGTGGTGCCGAGGTGAGAGTCTCCGAACGGGTTGCCGCTCGGATCGCCAGGGACTTCGGTGAGCACGCGTCCGAGGCTCTGGACGCCCTGGCTCTGGCCGAGACCGGTGGCCAGGACGTTGAACGCGTCCACGCCGCCATCGTGCTGATGGCCGAGGGCAGTGTCGCCAGGTTGTGGCAGGCCGCGGAGCTGAGCGCGCTCGACTGGCGTGACGTGCTCATGGGCACCGGTCTCGAGCACGGCAGCTGGCCGGCCGTGCTCGACCGCGAGTTCGGTCCGGTCAGCTGACGGTGCGCCGGTAGCTGATCAGCTCTTCGGTGTTGTCGTACTGGCGAAAGCCCGCCTTCTCCAGCACACGGGCCGACGCCGGGTTGGACGGCTCGACGCCTGCGTGCACGGTGTCGACGTCGTCGAGCGACAGCGCGAACTCGGTCAGCGCCGCGGTGGCCTCAGAGGCATAACCGCGTCCCTGGCGCGACGGCACCACGCCGTACCCGATCTCGACCTGACCGTCGGAAGGAGGCCAGAACAGGCCGAGAGATCCCACAACTTCAGACGTGGCCCGCTCGATGATCAGGCGGTGCCCGAACGGCGACAGCCACGCGGGGTTCGACTCCACGAGGCCGGCGATCACGCCGTCACCCTCGGCTGGGAAGTCGGCTGCCCACGACGGGCGGCGCGAGCCCTCCACGACGGCTTTGACGTCGGAGGCGTCCCACGGGCGCAGGATCAGGCGTTCGGTAACAAGATCAGTCACCGGCGCACGCTAACCGCGGTGGCCTCGGGTGTGCGAGCGAGTTTGCGGCTGGGTTCGGCCGTCGGGACCGTCAGCCGGAGTGTTCCGCCGCGGCAACGAGAGCCTCACCTCGACCTGTCCGTCGACTGGTTCGAACCGAGGTCAGCTGAGGTGTGCGCGGCGAAGATGACCATGGTTTCCGGACATCGACTAGTTGTGCATACGGGCACGTTGCCCGCTGAGAGCTCTCCTGCCATGGCTCTCCATGACGCAAGCCGCGCCACACGGCGTCGGCCTGTTCCAGGGCGGGTGGGGAGCTTCACCCGTTCGTGTCGCGAACGAGGTGCGAAAGAGGCGCTAACCGCGGTGTCCTCGGGGGTGCGACTGAGTTTCCTCGCGCACCGCGTTGATCACCTCGGCGTCCCAGCGGTGCGTGCGGATCAGGCGGTAGCGCTCCGCCGCCACCCACATGTAGGCCTCGGTCTCGGTCCGGTCGCCGATCATGTCCGCCTGCCGCAGCATCGCCACGACCGGCTGGTACTCGTCGGCGTACCAGCGGCGCGCGACCTCGCCCCGGTCCAGGAAGGAGCCCGAGTCCTGCATCAGGCGGAAGCCCCAGGCCTCGACGTGCTCGCCGAGCTCGGCGTAGTCCCAGGGATCCGACAGGACCACGGCCGCGCGGGCCTCGCCGCTCAGCGGCACGCGCTCCAGGAACAGGCGCCGGTAGTCCTTCACGATCAGGTCGCCGCGGTACCGGATCCCGGAGGCGTTGACCCGAGTGATCACCTGGGTCACGTACGCGTCGATCGTCGACAGGCCCAGCGCGTGCGCCACCGAGACCCGGTGGTGGCCGTCGATGATGAAGTGCAGCTCACCGATCCGGTACACCTCGATCGGCGGCACGCTCTCACCGCGCCGGGCGGCCAGCGCCAGCCGTTGCCACCTCTCGCGGACCCGGCCGGAGGTGGGCCGGAAGCGGCGGTCGAAGTCGCGGGTGCGGTCGACGCTGCCCACGATCGAGTCCAGCCGGATGGTTTGCAGGCCGAGGCGCTTCTCGGACACCATGCCGAGGGCCTCCACGACCTCGTGGAACGGCAGCATGATGTTCACGTCGTCTGGCTCGCGGCGCAGCCAGGCAGCCAGCCGCGACATCACCTGGCGGCGTCTGACCCGCAGGAAGTCGCTCTCCGCGTCGGCCACGGGAAAACCGGTGTCACGTCTCATCGCGAACCCCCGAGATGTCCAGCACCTTCCAAGGAACCACGTTCACCACGCGCGTGGAGTCCAGCACGCGGTCTGGCCTGACGACGCCGTGCGGGTGGATGTGGCCGTGCAGCAGGAACGACGGCTGCAACCGCGAGACCAGGGAGGAAATGCACGAGAACCCCCGGTGCGGCGCGTCCGGTTCGTCGCCGCAGCCGAGCGGGGGCGAGTGGGTCAGCAGCACGTCCACGCCACGTCCGTCCCGCAGCCTGCGCCAGCCCGCCAGCCGGGACACCCGGCGGGCGCGGCGCGCCTGCTGCCGTTCCGTCCACTGGTTCGGGCCCTTGTTGTAGCGGATCGAACCACCGAGACCGGCGATGCGCAGGCCGGCGACGTCGACCACGCGTTCGTCCGCGTTCACCGCACCGGTTGGACCTGGCCAGCGCACCGGGACGCCCGCCTTGGTCCACAAGCCGCGCACGTTCGAGTAGCCGGACAGATCGACGTCGTGGTTGCCCGGGACGAACACCAGTGGCTTGTCCAGCGCGTTGGCCAGGTGCTCCAGGTAGTCGAACGGCAGGTCGCCCGCCGCGACGATCAGGTCGACATCTGAGTGCTGATGCACCTGATCAGTCCACAGCTGTTCGACCACTTCGTCTGCGACTGCCAGGACCCGAGGCATGAAAGCGAGCGTAATCAAGCTTTCCCCGGATGACGCGGGACAGTGCGCCCACTAGCGTCAACGGGGTGCTTGCCGAGCTGTTCGCCGCGGACGCGGAGGCGCCCCGCGACCGCAGTCCGCTGACCAGACGACTCATCGAGGACGCTGCCGAAGACCTGAGAAGAGGCGGCGTCACCACCAGGATCATGGCGGGCCCCCAGCGCGACCGGGACGGCACGATGCCCGGTCTGCGGTTCGCGGGCGCCGTGCACCGGCTCGTGCTCGAAGGCCGTGCGCCGGGGCTGGCGAAGCACTACCCGTCCGTCGGAGGCCGGCCCGACCTCGAGACGCTGTGGGAAGACGCGCTGCCCGCTCTCAACGCGCACACCGACCTGCTCAGGCAGCGGATCAGCGCCACGACGGTGCAGACCAACGAGCCCGCGCGCAGCGCGCCCCTCTACGGCGGACTGATGGTCGCCGCGCAGGAAGCCGCGAAGGCCGCCGGCCGCACCGTGCCGTTCTGCGTGCGGCTGCTGGAGGTCGGCGCGAGCGGCGGGCTCAACCTGCGTCCGCACCACGTCGGCTACCGGCTCGACGACGGCACCGTGCTCGGCGACCCGGACAGCCTGCTCGTGTTCGACCCGCAGTGGACCGGCAGACCTCCCGCCGACCTGAGCCACCGGCTGCGCGTCGTCGGCAGGGCGGGCTGCGACCTCACCCCGGTCGACGTGTCCACAGAGGATGGACGGCTGCACCTCAGCTCGTTCGTCTGGGCGGACCAGGTCGACCGGTTGAACCGCCTCCGCGGCGCACTGGACCTCGCCGCGACCGACCCGGTGAAGGTGGACCGATCAGCAGGCCCGGAATGGCTCGCCAAACAGCTCGCCCGCGTCGAACGAGACGTGCTCACCGTCGTCTGGCATTCCGTGGTGTGGCAGTACGTCTCGCCCGCCGACCGGGCGATGGGCCGGGCCGTGCTGGCCGACGCCGCCGCGAAGGCGACGCCCACGACACCGTTGGCACTGCTGGTGTTCGAGTCGCGCCGCTCGGACGACGCGGAGGAGGGCTACCGGTTCGAGCTGCTGCTCAAGCTCTGGCCGGCCGGACTCTCGCTCAACCTCGGGTACGGCAGCGGCCACGGCGCGCCGTTCACCTGGAACGTCACCCCTTGGGAATGACGACCGGGTTCACCACGAAGCGCCCGTCGCGTTCCTCGACGGGCAACCTGAAGTCGCCGTGCGAACCAGCGCGGGTGAACTCCACGACGACAGCGCCGTCGCGGTAGAGGCCGCGGTCCACGTCCGCCGCGGAGAACTGCTCGACGGTCGAGCGCGCCACGTCCTCGCCGCCGACCGCGAGCAACGGCTGCAGCTTGTGGAAGTCGTGTGCCCGCAAGGCGTTCGTGACGCCGGCAGCCAGCTCGTCCGGAGTCGGCGCACCCGGATCCGGCCACGCCGCGATGCACACGAACACCATCGCGAGCCAGCCGGCCGGGAACACCAGCAGCCAGAACCTGAGGTTCGTCAGCCGCTTGTACACGTCAGGGCGTTCCGCTGATCAGCACGAACACCGTGGTGATCCAGCAGAGCAGGAACGCGAGCATCCAGAACCGGACGTTGGTCAGCAACCTGGTCATGACAGAGCCCTTCTACCACGAGCAAAGCGAGCGAAATCGGGAGTTACAGCCAGCGATTTCGGCGCAATATTCGGTAGAGGGTGAGGCAGGCGATGAGGACGAGCGACATCACCAGGGGATAGCCGAACTTCCACTTCAGCTCTGGCATGTAGTCGAAGTTCATGCCGTACACGCCGACGGCCATGGTGGGCACGGAGATGATCGCGACCCAGGCGGTGATCTTGCGCATGTCGGTGTTCTGCTGCAGCGTGATCTTCGCGAGCACCGCGTCGACCAGCGTGGTCAGCAGCTCGTCGAACGCCGTGACGCGCTCGGAGACCTCGGTGAGGTGGTCGTCGACGTCCCGGAAGAACGCCCGCACCTGCTCGGGGATGAGCGGCGTGTAGCCCTCTGCCAGGCGGCGCAACGGGTTCGCGAGCGGCATGACCGCGCGGCGCAGTTCCACGACCTCGCGCTTGAACATGTAGATCTGCTCCGCGCTCACCTCGGTGCGCGGCGCGAAGACGCGCTCTTCCATGCGGTCGATGTCGTCCTCGATGTGGTCGGTCACTTCGAGGTAGTTGTCGACCACGTGGTCCGCGATGGCGTGCAGCACCGCGGCGGGGCCGATCTCCAGGCGCTCCGGGTCGTCCTCCATCTCGTGGCGCAGCTTGGACAGGCCCGAGTGGTTGCCGTGCCGCACCGTGATGACGAAGTCCTTGCCCAGGAACACCATGATCTCGCCGGACTCGACGATCTCGTTGGCGGTGTCGGGGGACTCGTTCGTCACGTAGCGGACGGTCTTGAAGACCATGAAGAGCGTGTTGTCGTATCGCTCCAGCTTCGGGCGCTGGTGCGCGTGCACCGCGTCCTCCACCGCGAGCTCGTGCAGGCCGAACGTGTCCGCGATGCCCTCGATCTGCTCGGCGTCGGGCTCGTGCAGGCCGATCCAGACGAAACCGTCCTTGCGCTTGCGCACTTCCTTGACGGCGTCGATGTGCGTCCAGCGGCCGGGCAAGCGCTTGCCGTCGATGTAGACCGCGCAGTCGACCACGTAGTGCGACAACGGCACGGAGATGTGCGGCGCGGGGCGCTGCTGGGCGCCGCGTCCGCGGATCGAGGGCAAGCTGGGCATGGTGAGTTCCTCCAGGGCCACACGTCGTTCGAGTGCGCGAAAAGCACGACGGGCGTCCCACGACCGGGAAACTCAGCGAACTAGAACGATCTAGCCGGCCACCTCGGTGAGGACGCGCTTGGTACTGGCAGGGTGGGGGTCCTTGCTCATTTAGGGGTCCTCACCTCCTCGGGGCGAAGTCACTGGTGGTGGAAATCCTCACACACCGGTTGCCGAGGGTACTCCCTCCGTGTGAAGACTGTCTCCCCACCCGAGACAGATCTCGATCACACGTAGTTGGAGGCGCGGTGCAGTTCGGTCGGTACTACGAGGAGTTCGAGGTCGGAGCGGTCTACAAGCACTGGCCGGGCAAGACGGTCACCGAGTACGACGACCACCTGTTCTGCCTGCTCACGATGAATCACCACCCGCTCCACATGGATGTGAACTACGCGGAGAACACGACCGACTTCAAGAAGAACGTCGTGGTCGGCAACTACATCTACTCGTTGCTGCTGGGCATGTCCGTGCCCGACGTCTCCGGCAAGGCGATCGCCAACCTGGAGATCGAGTCGCTGCGGCACGTGAAGCCGACGTTCCACGGTGACACGATCTACGGCGAGACCGAGGTGCTCGACAAGACGCCGTCCAAGTCGAAGGACGACAGGGGCGTGGTCTACGTGGAGACTCGCGGTTACAAGCAGGACGGCACCGTGGTGTGCATCTTCCGCCGCAAGGTCATGGTGCCGAAGAAGTCCTACGGTGATGCTCGTGGTGGCGAGCAGCCGGGGCGCCCCGAACCGAAGGAGTGAAGTGACGACTCTGGACCTGGCACAGCAACGTTTGCGGGAGTTCGCGGAACAGGCAGCAGGAATTTCGCCGCTCTACGAGCACCTCGCGTCGCGTGCTGCCGCGGATCCGGAGATCGCCGATCTGCTGACCGCCGCCAGTGAGGAGAACGCCACGGGCGAGCTCCTGCTGGCGGCGGCACATCGGCTCGTGCAGGCCGAACCGTTCCACCAGCTGTCGAACTACTACCCGTCGCTCGGCGGGACCTACGGCGCGGATGAAAGCACCTGGCCGTTGTTCCGGGACTTCCTGCTGGAACGGGCCGAGCGGGTGCGCAAGCTGGTCGGCTCGCACGTGATCCAGGCCAACGAGGTCCGGCGCGCCGCTCTGCTCTACCCGGCCGTGGTGGCCGCGGCGAAGCAGGCGGGCGGGCCGATCGGGCTCGTGGAGGCCGCGACGACCGCGGGCCTGCTGCTCGGGCTCGACCAGTACTCGTACCGCTACCAGACGCAGGAGGCAGGCCAGCTCGTCGCCGGGCCCGCCAAGGCCGCGCTGGGTCTGCACTGCGCGCTGGAACTGGCGCCGGGCGCGGTGCTGCCGAAGCTGCCCAAGACGGTGAAGGTGGCCGCGAAGGCCGGCATCGGCGTGGCACCCGCGGATCTGACCGACGAGGACGCCTACGCGTGGCTTGAGGCGTGTGTGTGGGCGGACCAGCCGGAGCGGCTGCGGCTGTTCGGCGTCGCGTGCGGGGTGCTGCGCAAGAACCCGCCACGGTTGGTGACCGGCGACCCGGTCGCGGACCTCGCCAAGGCGGTCGAGGGGATCGACGCCCCGCTCGTCGTCATCACCAGCGGCTCGGGGCTCGACCTCGTGCCCGCTTTGACTGCTTTGGGACGGCCTGCCTGGTGGGCCGCTCACGAGGGCGGTGAGCTGCGGCTTGTCCGTGTGAGTGACGCGGGCGTGGAGACGACCACTCTGGCGACCACCGAGGCCCACGGGCAACGTCTTGTTTGGCGTTGAGCGGTTCCTCGATCGCGTGAACCCTGATCAGGCCCTGGGCAGGCAGTTCCAGTCGGAAAGCGCTTGCAGGAGGCCGTCCGTGGTCGGAAGTGTGGCCAAGGTCGCACTGTCCGCCCAAGTGACATCCGATGCGTCGTCGCCCGCTCGGAGCACACCCGACGTGACCTGGCATTCGTAGTCGAAGATCAAATAAACCCCGTTCGGGGCCGCTCGTTCGACGCTGCCGACGAGGCGGCCAACGGTAACGGAGAGTCCCGTTTCCTCGGCGACTTCCCTAGTCACGGCCGCCTCGTCCGCCTCGTTCGGCTCCACGCGTCCCCCTGGTATTGACCACAGGCCCTCACCAGGCGGATTGGCACGTCGCACGAGCAGTAGTCGCCCGTTCGAGTCATGCACGACCGCTCCGACACAACGGATCGTGTGCTCACTGCCGACCGTCACGATCACGAAGCGTAGTCACCCCTTGATGGCGGTGCAGCCCACTACCCCGGCTGCGGTACAAATCTCCCAAGGCGCTGAATCGTGCTGTACAACGGTCACGAACGGCGCCAAACGGGTGCGGAACGCGGACGGGGTGGACACCGTGAACCTGAAGAAGATCCTCACTTTCGCCGGAATCGCCTTGCTGCTGTTCTTCCTGATCGCGGAGCCACAGCAAGCCGCCCAGCTGGTCACCAACATCCTCAACTCGCTGCGAACTGCGGCTGAGGCCCTGATCACCTTCGTGCGACAATTGTTCTAGTTCACCCGGCGTTGACGGGTGGGCAGGGACAGGGCACTGGCTGGTACCGGGAAGGGCTGGTAGCGCATGTTCGCACCACGTGATCCAGACGACTACCTGCTGTCGAGCGAGCGTCGGGTCATCCGGGTGCGCAGGCACTGGTCCTACCTGATCTGGGACGTGCTCGAAGCCGCGGCACTGCTCGCCGGCTTCATGATGATCTCGTACCTGCTCCCGTCGAACGCGGGCGTGATCCAGAACGTGCTGTGGTACGGCGGGCTGCTCGTGCTGCTGCGGCTCGCCTACTTCATCATCGAGTGGTGGGTCGAGCGCATCGTCGTCACCGACAAGCGGTTCATGCTGACATCGGGCGTCTTCGAGACCAAGGTCGCGATGATGCCCATCAGCAAGGTCACCGACCTCACCTATGAGCGGACCGTGGGCGGGCGCATGCTCGGCTACGGCACGCTGATCGTGGAGTCGGCCGGTCAGATCCAGGCGCTGAACCGCCTGGAGTTCCTGCCGGACCCCGAAGAGGTGTACGACGCCATCTCGGAGCTGACCTTCGGTGACAAGAAGGCGCAGGCCGAGCGGTTCTCGATGATCAAGGCGCAGCGGGCCGCGCGAGGCAAGAAGATGGTCCCGTAGCCGGGCCACACAGGGGCGTCGTCCACACTGGACGACGTGGTCATCGATCTGCACACCCATTCGTCCGAGTCCGACGGCACCGACAGCCCTGCTGAACTGGTGAGGGCGGCGGCGCTAGCCGGACTCGACGCGGTGGCGATCACCGACCACGACACCGCGGCCGGATGGGCCGAGGCGGCTGCCGCACTGCCTCCTGGCCTGCGGCTCGTGCGCGGTGCCGAACTCTCCTGCGCGTGCCCGGACGGCCGTGGCCGCACCATCACCGTGCACCTGCTGGCTTATCTGTACGACCCGACGCACGCGGCGTTGATGGTCGAGCAGTCCCGGTTGCGCTCCGAGCGGCGCGAACGGCTGCAGAAGATGGCCGAGATGATGCAGGCCGACGGCTTCCCGATCGACCCGGTCGAGCTGATGACGCGGCTGCCGTTCGACGCACCGGCGGGGCGGCCGCACCTCGCGCAGGCGTTGATCCGCGCCGGGGTGGTGACGTCCGTCGACGAGGCCTTCGCGACCTACCTGACCGGCGGGCGTTAT